>NZ_JBFTML010000026.1:0-88741 GCF_056396925.1 Pseudomonas sp. 05N433
GCGTTCGGTGAGGGCATCGGCCACCACCGGGTGGACGAACTTGGTGATATCGCCGCCCAGGGCCGCGATTTCACGGACCAGTGTCGAGGAAATGAACGAATAACGCTCGGACGGGGTAAGAAACAGGCTTTCCACATCCGGTGCCAGTTGGCGGTTCATGTTGGCCAGCTGGAATTCATATTCGAAGTCCGACACCGCGCGCAAACCACGCAGGAATACATTGGCGTTCTGCTCTTTGGCGAAATGCGCGAGCAGCGTCGAGAAGCCGACGACTTCAACGTTCGGCAAATGTTTGGTGACCTCGCGGGCCAGCTCCACACGTTGTTCCAAGGGAAACAGCGGGTTTTTCTTCGGGCTGGCGGCGACGGCGATGATCACGTGATCGAACAGGCGCGAGGCGCGTTCGACCAGATCGCCATGGCCCTTGGTAATAGGGTCGAAGGTACCTGGGTACAACACTCGGTTCATCGCGTCGTCCTGGCGGGAGTCCGTTGGGGAGTCGGATGGTATCGCAGCCTTCCCGGTCGGCCAAGTCGCCTGTTGGGTAAGAAAGCACTATAGACGATGGGAATATTCCTCGTTTTCATGGGTTTTTCAAACGCTGGGCCAGTGAATTCGCCAGTTGTGCCGTCAGTCCGTAGACCGACAATTGTGGGTTTGCACCAATGCTGGTGGGGAATAGCGAGCCGTCGTGAATCGATAGATTGTGCAGTTGGTGATGTCGGCCGAGGCTATCGGTCACGGCGTTTTTCGGGTCTTCACCCATGGCACAACCGCCCATTACATGAGCACTGCCCAGGCGCGTGCGATACAGCTCAAGGCTCAATCCATTGATCAAGGCACGCGCTTCGGTGAGGGTTCTGACGTAACGGGCGTCGGCATGCATCGGCATCACGGCGTTGGCGCCACCGGCGAACTGGATCTCGGCCATGCTATGGAACGCCCGACGCAACCCGTCCCAGGCATACGATGAAACCTGATAGTCGAGCACCGGCGTGCCGTCACTGCGTAATTCGACACTGCCGCCGGAGCTGTCCGGGTGAAAGCCGTCTCGCAGCAATGCCAGCATGGCGTGGGTATGCGGAAGGTTTTCCATGTGCCGGGCGTTTTCCGTGCCGAAGCCACCGAGCAGGGTGGTGGCCAGCGCCGGGTGCAGCGGTGGGACCTCCAATTTGTAGGACATCTTGCCGGTGATGCCGTCCTGCCACTGGAAATGGTCGGAATAAATCGACTGCGGCGCGCCGTAGAACGGGTTGATCACCTCGYCGAACAGCCCGGCGGACATGTTGACCAAATGCAGGAACGTCCGTTTTCCCAGTCGCTCATGGGGATCCGGCGCCTCTGAACGCAATAGCAGCGCCGGGCTGTTGATCCCGCCGCCGGCCAGCACGTAATGCCGTGCCTTGACCGTGATTGTGCGTCCGGTAGGGGCAACGCAACGCTCATCCATCGCCACACAGTGCAGACCCGTGACCCTGGCGTCCTTGATCGACAACTTTTCAGCGCGGGCCAGATAGAGCAGCTCGCCACCTTTTTCCAGGGTCGCCGGGATGGTCGTGACCAGCATCGATTGTTTGGCGTTGGTCGGGCAACCCATGCCGCAGTAGCCGATGTTCCAGCAGCCGCGCACGTTGCGCGGGATCACATGCCAGGCGTAGCCGAGTTTTTCGCAGCCTTTGCGGATGACGTCGTTGTTGGCGTTGGGCGGTACTAGCCACGGGGCGACGCCCAGGCGTTGTTCCATTTTCTCGAACCAGGGCGCCATCTCGGCCGGTGTGTGGCCTACGACGTCATGTTCTTTGGCCCAGTGTTCGAGCGTCTGATCCGGGGTGCGAAAGCTCGAAGTCCAGTTGATCAGCGTGGTACCGCCCACCGCCCGGCCCTGGAGGATGGTGATCGCACCGTCCTTGCTCATGCGCCCGATGCCTTCCTGATAGAGGCTGGTGTAGGCCTGATCTTCGAGCATCTTGAAGTCGCTGCTGGTCTTGAGTGGGCCTTCTTCGATGAGCAAGACCTTGTAGCCTGCGGCGCTGAGGATTTCGGCGGTGGTTCCGCCGCCGGCACCGCTGCCGATGATCGCCACATCCGCTTCGAGGGTCAGGTCCTGGGGCAATTGCGAACCGTTATAGGTTTTCCAGCCACGGGCCAGGCCTTCGCGAAACGGATCGGGTACGGGCATGTTCGGGTTCTCTTGTTGTTATGTTTTGGGTGCGATGGTGAGGCGGCTTGCCCGCGAAAGGGACGCCACGGTTTCAGACCGTAGGCGGCCCCGGATACCCACAATGCGCCCAAGACTCCGCCCGGCTGTACCACGCCATCATCACCATTTGCAGCAACGAGCTATGGCCCATGCGCAGCAGGCTCAACGAGCTGTTTTCCCAACGGTCGAGAAAATGTCGGATGGCTTCGCTGCTGGCGTTTTCCCAGCTGCCCCAGATCCCGGTCAGTGGGCCGCGGGTGATGCTCATCCCCAGCGCATCGAACAATTGTCGGGTCAGCTTGAGCATTTCCGGCGACAGGTGATCGAGGCTGTAATCCAGGCTTTTGAGGGTGCCTTCGACGGCGGCCGGCATTTTCTCGACGGCCACGGCTCCGTCGAGCATCACCGGGATCAGTGCCCGCAGAAACAACAGGTCACCGCTGCGCAGAGTCGCGAAACCGCTGGCCGCCGTGCTCGACGAGCAGCCGCTGAGGCTCGCGCCGAATCCGGCTGTGGCCAGAAAGGCGCTGGCGCCCAGGCTGAATTTAAGCAGGCCGCGCCGTGACAGCGCGGGTGTGTCGGACAGGCTTGGGCTCATTATTGTTATTACCCGGCGGTGTTGATCGTTAGCGGATAAACAGCTTCTGGATCAGTTTCTGAATGGATTTGCCGTACGGCGGATAGATCAGCTTCGCCGCGTTGAAGCGCTGTTTGATCAGCACGCCCTTGGCCTTGCTGAAGGTCAGGAAACCCTCATGGCCGTGGTAGTGGCCCATGCCCGAGGCGCCGATGCCGCCGAACGGCATGTCGTCCTGGGCAACGTGCAGCAAGGTGTCATTGAGGCATACGCCGCCGGAATGGGTTTCGTGGAGAACGCGGTTTTGCTCGCGCTTGTCGTAGCCGAAGTAATACAGCGCCAGCGGACGAGGCCGTTGGTTGATGTAGGCAAATGCTTCATCGAGATCCTTGTAGGGGACGATCGGCAACAGCGGGCCGAAAATTTCGTCCTGCATCACCGTCATGTCGTCGCTGACGTTGAGCAGCAGGCTATGACCCATGCGTCGGCCCTGGCCCTGATCGAACAGTGGAATCAGCAGCGCGCCCTTGCTGGTAGCGTCGCTGAGGTAACCGTTGAGCCGCGCCAGTTGTCGGTCATTGATGATGGCGGTGTAGTCCGGATTGTCGGCCAGGGTCGGATAAAACCCGCGAATTGCCTGGCGATAGGCTTCGACGAAGGAGCCGACGCGGTCTTCCGGCACCAGCACGTAGTCCGGGGCGACACAGGTTTGCCCGGCGTTGAGGGTCTTGCCGAAAGCGATGCGTTCGGCGGCATCCTTGAGCGGCACATCGCGGGAAACGATGGCCGGGGACTTGCCGCCCAGTTCGAGGGTCACTGGAGTCAGGTTCTCGGCGGCGGCGCGCATCACGTGTTTGCCGATGCTGGTGGCGCCGGTGAACAGCAGGTGATCGAAGCGCAACCGGGAGAACGCCACGCCGATGTCGGCCTCGCCGAGCACCACGCAAACCAGGTCTTGAGGGAATATCCGCCCCAGCAATTCCTTGAGCAGCAAACCGGTGGCGGGGGTCGATTCGCTGAGTTTGAGCATCACCCGGTTACCCGCCGACAGCGCCCCCACCAGTGGCCCGATGGCCAGATACAACGGGTAGTTCCACGGCACGATCACCCCGACTACGCCCAGCGGTTGATAAACGACTTTGGCCGAGGCGGGTTGAAAGGCGATGCCGACTTTACGCCGCGAGGCCTTCATCCAGCTTTTGAGGTGTTGGCTGGCGTAGTGAATACCGTGCAGGCTGGGCATCAATTCGGCGAGCAGGGTTTCGTCGGCGCTACGGTGGCTGAAATCCTGGCTGATGGCGTCGATCAAGGCCTGGCGCTCATTGCTCAACAGGTCCCGCAATGCCTTTAGCCATTGTTGGCGCTGAGCTGCTGGCGGCATCGGGTTGCCYGTATACGCAGCGCGTTGAGCATCGAACAGGGTTTGGAGCTCGTCCAGAGGCTGCTGCAAGTTCTTCAGGTAGGCGATGTCAGCAGGCATGGTCGGCTCCGGATTTATTGTAATGAGGGGATTTTTAGAGTCAGTACTCTAAAAAGTCAAATGACATCCTGACGCAGCTTTGTTTTATCCACCCACGGATAGGTCGTAAGATGCCCGTCACCGCACTCTGAATTAAAGCTCAAGCCATGGCCCCTCGGATCAAAACCAGCGAGCGCATCGTGCAGAACAGCCTGGAGCTGTTCAATCAGCAGGGCGAGCGCAGCATCAGCACCAACCACATTGCTGCCCACATGGAGATTTCTCCGGGCAACCTGTACTACCACTTCCCCAACAAGCAGGCGATCATCGCTGTGCTGTTCAGTGAGTACGAAAGCCTGGTGGACAGCTTCCTGCGCCCACCCCAGGGCCGCGCCGCGACGGTCGAAGACAAGCGCTTCTACCTCAAGGAATTGCTCGCCGCCATGTGGCGTTACCGTTTTTTGCATCGCGACCTCGAGCACTTGCTCGACAGCGATCCCGAGCTGGCCGCCCGTTACCGGCGCTTTTCCCAGCGCTGCCTGATCCAGGGCACCGCCATTTACGAAGGGTTCGTCGCCGCTGGCATCCTGAACATGGATAAGGTTCAGATCGAGTCCCTGACGCTGAACGCCTGGATCATCCTCACGTCGTGGGTGCGGTTTCTGTGCACCACGCGGGAAAACTCCAACCACTTGAGCGAACAGGCTATTAAGCGCGGCGTGTATCAGGTGTTGGTGCTTGAGGCCGGGTTCGTCACCGATCAATCGCGCGACGCGGTAAATGCGCTGTTCGACGAATTTTACGTGCCACTGGCCCAGGCGCTGGAAGAAGTGCATTAGGATTCAAGACTGACAACATCACAGGAGCCCGTTATGCCCATTGCGCAACTGATCAGCCCGCAAGCGTTGGACCTGAAAAAGGAGACCCCGGGGCTGGTGATTCTGGATTGTCGTTTTGCCCTCGAAGACCCGGATTATGGTCAGCGCAGTTATGCCGAAGGGCATATTGCCGGGTCGAGTTTTGCCGATCTCGAGCGTGATCTGAGCGGGGCGGTGGTCAAGGGGGTTACCGGGCGTCATCCGTTGCCTGAACCCGAAAAGCTGATCGAGCGCCTGCAAGCCTGGGGCATCAATGCCGACAGCGAAGTGGTTTTGTACGATGACGGTCCAGGCGCCTACGCGGCGCGGGCCTGGTGGTTGCTGGCCTGGCTGGGCAAGCGCGACGGTGTGTTCATTCTCGATGGCGGGCTGAAAGCCTGGCATGCCGCCGGATTACCCCTGAGTCTTGATCCGCCGTCGATCAATCGCGGCACCTTCACCGGGACGCCGGATGCTTCGCTGGTGCTCAGCGCCAAACAGCTCCAGAAACGTCTCGGCCAGCCCGCGTTGACCTTGCTCGACGCCCGCGCCCTGCCGCGCTTCAAGGGCGAAGTGGAACCGATCGATCCGATTGCCGGGCACATTCCCGGCGCACAATGCGCCGCGTTCACCGAAAACCTGGGCAGCGACGGACGTTTTCTGCCCGCCGATCAGCTCAAGCAGCGGTTTGCCGCGAAGCTCGGTGATCGTTCGCCGACGGAGCTGGTCGCGTATTGCGGTTCCGGCGTGACGGCCTGCCACAACCTGTTCGCCCTGTGCCTGGCGGGTTATCCATTGGGGGCGTTGTATGCCGGTTCGTGGAGTGAGTGGATCAACGACCCTGCACGAGGCGTCGCCACCGGCGAGTAAGCGCAGAGCAGATGTGGGAGCGGGCCTGCTCCCACATTTGGATCTTCGTTGTCATCTATGGTCGGGCAATTGCCGCGCGCTGCGATACGCTCCCGGTCCAACGCCATAAACCTGCTTGAATTGCCGACTCAGATGACTTTGGTCGGCAAAACCCAGTTGCGTCGCGACTTCCAGCGGCAGACAGCCGTCCTGTAACAACGCCCGTGCCCGAGCGATACGCTGCTGCATCAGCCAGGCGTGCGGCGGCATGCCGGTGGTGCGGCGGAACACCCGGGCGAAGTGGAAAGGGGACAGGTTCACCGTCGCCGCCAGTTCTTCCAGCGAGGGCGGCGCCGCCAATTGCGATTGCAGCCGTTCTTTGGCCAAGGTCACCGCGCGGTGTTCCTTGCCGGGTTTGCCGGCGATCGGGACAGCTGCGTGGCGTTGCAACAGCGACAACATCATTTCCCGCCAGACCGTTTGCTGCTGCAGGGCCGTGGACGGACTTTCCAGCAGTCGATGCAGTTGGCAGAACCCCCTCACCAGGTCCGGGTCGCGGTACAGCGTGGCGCCAAACACCGGCAAGGTGTCGCTCGGCAGTTCAAGCTCTTCCAGCAGCGAGAGAATTTGCCCGCTGTCGGGATAAAACGCCCGGTACAACCAACCGTCTTCCGTACCTTTGTGGCCGGTGTGCAGTTCGTCCGGATTGATCAGCACCAGCGTGCCGCTGCCCGCCAGATGCTCGGCACCGCGATAGCGATAACGCTGGGCGCCGGCCATGATCATGCCGATCACATAGCCGTCATGCACATGCGGGGCGAAACGGTGTTCAATGTAGCGCGCAGACAACAACTCGACCCCGGCCAGCGGTGCCGTTTGCCAGAAGTGGATCGACTCGCCCTGATCGACTTCCACTGTTTACTTGCGCCCAGTGGCGGCCAGCCATTGGGGAATGCGCCGTTCCAGGTAGTAACCCGGTTGTCTGAACGAACCCTCGACGAAACCGACATGCCCGCCCTTGGCCTGCAGCTCGAATTGAGTGCTGGCGGACAATTCGTCGGCTTGCGGCAGGCTATGCGGAAACACAAACGGATCGTCAGCCGCCTGGATAATCAGGGTCGGCGTGCGAATCTCTCCAAGGAAATAACGACTCGAAGCGCGACGATAGTAATCCGCGGCATCGGCGAAACCATTGAGCGGTGCGGTGACCCGGCCGTCGAAATCCCAGAAGGTGCGCAAGTTCTCCAAAGAGCCCAGCGCCTCCAATGCCGCCAGGCCATCCTCATGTCCCTCATGCTGGAATCTGCGTTGCTTGTTCTTGATGTAGGCGACCATCTCTCGCATGAAATGCGCTTGGTAGAACTGGGAAAAACCCTGGCTGATACGATCGGCACAGTGATCGAGGCGAAACGGCACCGACACTGCCACCGCACCGAGTACACCGCTGTTGCTGCCGGTTTCACCCAGATGCTTGAGCAACACGTTACCGCCCATGGAATAACCGACCGCATACAGCGGCGCGAGGGGGCGTTGGGTGCGCAGGTGCCTGATGGTTTCGGCCAAGTCTTCACTGGCCCCGGAATGGTAGCTGCGCGGCAACAGATTGGGCTCGCCGGAGCAGCCTCGCCAGTTCAACGCGACGCTGGCCCAACCCTGGGCACCCAACGCTTTCTGCATGCCGGCCACATAAGGCGAATTCGACGAGCCGGTCAGGCCGTGCAATACCAGCACCAACGGTGCATTCGCGCTGTGTGGGCCGTGCCAGTCCAGGTCAAGGAAATCGCCATCTTCAAGCCACAATCGCTCGCGCTCACGCTCGATATGTGTGGTTTTGCGCCATAGCGGTCCCCACAAGGTTTGTAAGTGCGGATTACCCAGGCCGTAGGCGGGCGTGAAGGCAGGGGTGAAACGTTCTGGCAGATGGGACACGATTGCTCTCGATGCTGCGGCGCGTACCCGCAGCGTTAGCTGACTGAGCTTCGCACCGTTTTCTCAGGCCGGACTAGCCGGCGATCCCTGCCATACGTTGCCACAACGCGTAGTACACACGTCCCGATTTTTGCTCCCGATGCAGGCGCCAATTTTCTGGCAAACCCAATATCGACGGTGCGCTTTCGCTTTCAGTGTAGACCCACGCATCGTCGGCCAGCCAATGACGTTCTTCGAGCAGAGTGCAAACCACAGGCAACAGATTCTGATTGAACGGCGGGTCGAGGAATACCAGGTCGAACGCCGTGGCCGGTTGGGTTTCCAGATAGCGCAAGGCGTCGGCAGTCTGTACCTGGCCGTTGGTGCAGCGCAGGGTGCCCAGATGTTCTTTCAGGCTGGACACCGCGATGTTGCTGGCGTCCAGCGCCTGGCCCATGGCGGCGCCACGGGACAAGGCTTCCAGGAACAGCGCGCCGCTGCCGGCAAACGGATCGAGTACCTTGGCCCCGGCGACGTAAGGCGCGAGCCAGTTGAACAGGGTTTCCCGCACCCGGTCCGGCGTCGGGCGCAGGCCCGGAGCATCCGGGAAGCTCAGCTTTCGGCTGCGCCATTCGCCACCGATGATGCGCAGTTGGTTCACACCGTTATGCACGTTGTGGACAGGTTTTTTTGGGCGAGTGGCCATTAATGCTCCGGAACCCCGAGCGGCTGCTCGGCAGGTTTGTCAGTAGGGGCCGGCAACGGCTTTTGTGGCACGGTCGGGCCAGCGCTGACGATGACCAGTTTATCCGTGCTCAGGTGTTTGTTCAGTGCGGCTTTGACTTGCTCGACGGTCAGGCTCTGGGACTGTTGCATGAAGTCTTCCAGGTAGCTCAGCGGCAAGTTGTAAAAGCCCATGGCGCCGAGCTGACCGACGATATCGGCGTTGCTGGCGGTGGACAGCGGGAAGCTGCCGGCCAGTTCACGCTTGGCGTCGTCGAGTTCTTTCTCGGTGGGGCCGGTCTTAAGGTAGTCGGCGAGCACATCCTGCACCAGTTTCAGGGTGCCTTCGCTCATTTCGGCGCGGGTTTGCAGGTTGATCATGAACGGGCCGCGAGCCTGCATCGGGCTGAAACCCGAATACACGCCATACGACAAGCCACGCTTCTCGCGCACTTCGCTCATCAGCCGGGTGCCGAAACCGCCGCCGCCAAGAATCTGGTTGCCCATGGACAGCGCTGCGTAATCCGGATCGTCACGGTCGATACCCAGTTGCGCGATCATCAGGTTGGTCTGTTTGGACGGAAACTCAATGTGGCCGATGCTGGGCTTGGGGTCGGTCGGTTGTTCGATTTTCGCCAGGGCCGGGCCTTTGGGCAGGTCGGCGGACACTTGTGCGGCAACTGCCTCTGCCTCGGCACGCGACAGGTCGCCTACCAGCGCAATCACCACGTTGCCGGCGGCGTAGGCTTTCTGATGGAAGGCTCGCAACTGCGCCAGGGTAATCGGGGGAATACTCTTGGCTGTGCCGTCGCTGGAGTGTGCGTACGGATGATCGCCGTACAAACGGTTCATCAGCTCCAGGCTGGCGAGTTTGCCGGGGTTCTGTTTCTGGTATTCGAAGCCGGCGAGCATCTGGTTCTTGATGCGCGCAAACGAGTCGGCGGGGAAGGTCGGCTTGCCGACGACTTCAGCGAACAGCTTCAAGGCAGGCTCGCGCTTGTCCACGGCACTGAGGCTGCGCAGGGAGGCAAGCGCCATGTCCTTGTACGCGCCGTTGCTGAAGTCGGCGCCCAATCCTTCGAAGCCCTGAGCGATGGCGCCGACATCTTTGCCGGCCACACCTTCGTTGAGCATGGCGTTGGTCAGCAATGCCAGGCCGGGTGCATCACCGTCCTGGCTGCTGCCGGCGGCGAAGATCAGGCGCATGTCGAACATCGGCAGTTCACGGGCTTCAACGAACAATACCTTGGCGCCTTCGGCGGTATTCCAGGTCTGCACGTTCAGCGAGCGATGGCTTGGGGCCTTGCCGTCGAGTTCGGCCAGCGATTGCAGCTTTTGGCTGGACTTGGCCTTGTCGAGGGCTTCGCTGGCGTTGGACTCGTCGGGTTTTGACAGATAGAAGGCGGCAGACCCGATCAGTGCAACAGCGATCAGGCCGATCAGGGCCAGACGCGACTTTTTACGCTCACTCATGAGTCGTCTCCTGTGGCAGTACATGGGCGACGCTGAGACGTTCGCGGGTGAAATACAGCTTGGCGGCCTTCTGGATATCTTGCGGGGTCACGCTTTCCAGGTCGGCGAGTTCGGTGTCCATCAGTTTCCAGGACAGGCCGACGGTTTCCAACTGTCCGATGGCGGTGGCCTGGCTGGTGATCGAGTCACGCTCAAAAACCAGGCCGGCAATGACCTGCGCTCGTACCCGCTCCAGTTCTTCAGCGGATGGCGCGGTGGTTTTCAGTTGTTCGAGCAGTTTCCACAGGCCGGCTTCGGCCTGGGCCATGGTTTTATTTTTCTGGGTGTTCGGCGAAGCCGACAAGGTGAACAGGCTGTCGCCACGGGTATAGGCGTCGTAGCTCGACGACCCGCCGGACACCAGCTCTTCGCCGCGTTCCAGTTGCGTCGGGATGCGGCCGCTGTAGCCGCCGTCAAGCAGGGCGGAAATCAAGCGCAGGGCGTTCACCGAGCGTTTGTCTTCGGCGGTGGCAATGCTCGGCACGTTGAAGGCCAGCATCAGGCTCGGCAATTGGGTCTGCACATGCAGGGTGATCTTGCGTTCGCCGGGCTCAGCCAGCTCCAGCGGGATTTTCGCCGGTGGCACGTCGCGCTTGGCGATCGGGCCGAAGTAACGCTGGGCCAGGGTTTTGACTTCGTCCGGGGTCACATCGCCGACCACCACCAGAGTGGCGTTGTTCGGCACATACCAGGACTGGTACCAATGGCGCAGTTCTTCGACTTTCATGCGGTCGAGGTCGGCCATCCAGCCGATGGTCGGCGTGTGGTAACCGCTGGCGGGGTAGGCCATGGCCATGAAACGTTCGTAGGCCTTGGACATCGGCTTGTCGTCGGTGCGCAGGCGACGCTCTTCTTTGATCACCTCGATTTCGCGGGTGAACTCGTCGGCCGGCAGGCGCAGGTTGGCCATGCGGTCGGCTTCCAGTTCGAAGGCCACGCCAAGACGGTCGCGGGCCAGCACCTGGTAATACGCGGTGAAGTCGTCGCTGGTGAAAGCGTTCTCTTCGGCGCCGAGGTCGCGCAGGATCAGCGAGGCTTCGCCGGGGCCGACTTTCTCGCTGCCCTTGAACATCATGTGTTCCAGCGCGTGGGACAACCCGGTCTGGCCCGGGGTCTCGTAGCTGGAGCCGACCTTGTACCAGATCTGGGAAACGACGACCGGCGCACGATGGTCTTCGCGCACGACAACCTTCAGGCCGTTGTCGAGGGTGAATTCGTGGGTCGGTTGTGGATCGGCAGCCAGGGCCGAGAGGGGCAGACAAACTGTGCTGAGCAGCAGGCCTGCAGCGCGGCGGGCTAGAGCATTCATTCGTTTTTAAACCTGTTGGGCTGCCCGCTTGGTCTTAGCGTCGGCGGGCGAGAGGGTGCTAGGATACTGATCCGTTTTACTGGCGGCCACGCCTATCAAGCCTTTGATCGGCTTGCAGGTTGTATGGGTTACCGGCAGAAGCTTTGAGTTTGTCAGCTAAACTCTGCGTTTTCGCCGACGATGCCGTTCCAGTCCTTCGTATTAGTCGACCTTTGAGGCGCCGTTGGCTCCTCGACAAAATGTTGCGCGTGAACAAGCTGGATGAATCGCAGTCTGTTCAGCATCGAATTATTTATTTGCCGAGGCGCCTTTTGGCGCGTCGCTACCGTGAGATAGCCGTCCTCCATGTTTGGTTCCAACGACGACAAGAAGACCCCAGCCGCGGCTGGTGAGAAGAAAAGCCTGTTCGGATGGCTGCGCAAAAAGCCGCAGGAACCCGTTGTCGAACAGCCACAGCCACTTTCTGAGCCAACCCCGGCACCGGTTATAGAGCAAAAGCCTGCGCCGATTGCCGAGCCGGTGCTGCAACCTGCGGCCGCGCTCGTACCTGAAACCGAAGTCGCGGCCCCATTGCCGCTGACGCCAGTTGCCACGCCGTGGCTGACTTTGCCGGTAGCGGAAGAGCCGGTGGCGCTGGTTGAAGATGAGCAAGCGCCGCACATCACGCCACCGATTCCGGCTCCGACTGCGTTTGCTCCGGAGCCGGTTCGGGCGCCAGTGGTTGAGCCGGCAGTCGTTGCACCGGCAGCCGTTGCACCCGTGTTCGTGGCCGAACCTGCTCCAGTGGTTCCAGAGCCTGTAGTGCCAGCATTTGTTGCTCCGGTTGCTCCGGTTGCTCCAGCGCCTGCACCCGTCATCGCTCCTGTTGCCGCCACACCGGTTGCGCCCCTCGAAACTCCAGTCGAGCCTGTGCGTACCGAAGAGACCAAAGCCGGTTTCTTCGCCCGTCTCAAGCAAGGCCTGTCCAAGACCAGCGCCAGCATTGGCGAGGGCATGGCCAGCCTGTTCCTCGGCAAGAAAACCATTGATGACGAACTGCTCGAAGACATCGAAACCCGTCTGCTGACCGCCGATGTCGGCGTCGAAGCGACGTCGGTGATCATTCAGCGCCTGACTCAGAAAGTCGCCCGCAAGGAGCTGGCCGATGCCGACGCGCTGTACAAATCCCTGCAAGCCGAATTGGCAGCGATGCTCAAACCGGTCGAGCAGCCGCTGAAAATCACCTCGCAGAACAAGCCGTTCGTGATTCTGGTGGTCGGCGTCAACGGTGCCGGCAAAACCACCACCATCGGCAAGCTGGCGAAGAAGCTGCAACTGGAAGGCAAGAAAGTCATGCTCGCCGCCGGTGACACCTTCCGCGCCGCAGCGGTCGAGCAACTGCAGGTCTGGGGCGAGCGCAACAAGATTCCGGTGATCGCCCAGCACACCGGCGCCGACTCGGCTTCGGTAATTTTCGACGCTGTGCAGGCCGCCAAGGCCCGTGGCATTGATGTGTTGATCGCCGACACCGCCGGTCGCCTGCACACCAAAGACAATTTGATGGAAGAGTTGAAGAAGGTTCGCCGGGTGATCGGCAAGCTCGATGCCGACGCGCCTCATGAGGTGCTGTTGGTGCTCGACGCCGGTACCGGCCAGAACGCCATCAACCAGGCCAAGCAATTCAACCAGACCGTCGAATTGACCGGCCTGGCGCTGACCAAACTCGACGGCACGGCCAAGGGTGGGGTGATTTTCGCCCTGGCCAAGCAGTTTGGCTTGCCGATCCGTTACATCGGCGTTGGTGAAGGCATCGACGATTTGCGTACTTTTGAAGCAGAACCCTTTGTCCAGGCATTGTTTGCCGAGCGGGAGCGTTCATGATTCGTTTCGAACAGGTCGGTAAACGCTACCCGAACGGTCACGTCGGCTTGCATGAGCTGAGCTTTCGAGTCCGTCGGGGCGAATTCTTGTTTGTCACCGGCCATTCCGGCGCCGGTAAAAGCACCTTGTTGCGGCTGTTGCTGGCCATGGAGCGTCCGACCACCGGCAAATTGCTGCTGGCCGGGCAAGACCTGAGCACCATCAGCAATGCGCAGATTCCGTTCCTGCGCCGACAGATCGGCGTGGTGTTCCAGAACCACCAGTTGCTGTTCGATCGCACGGTGTTCAATAACGTCGCGTTGCCGTTGCAGATCCTTGGCCTGTCCAAGGYCGAGGTCGTCAAGCGCGTGGACTCGGCCCTGGAGCGCGTGGCGCTCTCGGACAAAACCGATCTCTACCCTGGCGACCTGTCTACCGGCCAGCAACAGCGCGTCGGCATCGCTCGCGCCATCGTTCACCGCCCGGCCTTGCTGCTGGCGGATGAACCGACCGGTAACCTCGACCCGCGTCTGGCGGCAGAAATCATGGGCGTGTTCGAAGACATCAACCGTCTGGGCACCAGCGTGCTGATCGCCAGTCACGACCTGGCGCTGATTGCCCGCATGCGTCATCGCATGCTGACCCTGCAGCGTGGCCGATTGATCGGCGACGGGGAGGCTGRCGTATGAGTGCGACACGTAGCCCCAAGGTTTCCGAGCGTGTGGCCCCGAAGGCCGCCGACCCGCAACCACAGCAGAAGAAAAAACGCGACGATGACGATGGCCCGGATTTCGCCACGCTGTTCCGCGCCTGGATCGAAAGTCATCGTGCCAGTTTGCTGGACAGCTTGCGTCGCTTGGGCAAGCACCCGATCGGCAGTTTTTTCACCTGCATGGTGATGGCGGTGGCCCTGAGCTTGCCGATGGGTCTGTCACTTTTGCTGAATAACGTCGAGCGTCTCGGTGGCTCCTGGCAGCGTGCGGCGCAGATTTCCCTGTATCTGCAACTTGAGGCCAGCCCTGCCGAGGGTGAGTCGTTGCGTGAGCAGATCAAAGGCATGCCGGGCGTAGCGGATGCCGAATACGTGGGTCGCGATCAGGCGCTGGAAGAATTCCAGCAGCAGTCCGGTCTGGGCGAAGCCCTCAAGGAACTGCCGGAAAACCCGCTCCCGGGCGTGGTCCTGGTGACTCCGAAAGAGGTCGACAAGCCTGCGCTTGAAGCATTACGACAAAAACTTTCCGAGTTGCCGAAGGTACAACAGGCGCAACTTGATCTAGTCTGGGTCGAGCGTCTGGCGGCCATCCTCAAGCTGGGCGACCGTTTTGTCTTCGGTCTGACCGTGCTTTTGGTTTCTGCATTACTTTTGGTGATAGGCAATACCATTCGTCTTCATATTGAAAACCGCCGCACAGAGATAGAAGTGATTAAACTCGTCGGCGGCACGGACAGTTATGTGCGCAGGCCCTTTCTGTACATGGGCGCGCTATATGGCTTCGGTGCGGGGATTCTTTCCTGGGGCGTATTGGCGTTCGGCCTGAACTGGCTGAACGACGCGGTGGTTGGACTGGCCGGTTTGTACGGCAGTGATTTTGCGCTGGCCGGAGTGCCAGTTGCCGACGGTCTGTCGCTCTTGCTTGGCGCGGTGCTGTTGGGGTATATCGGTGCATGGATTGCAGTCGCACGCCACCTGCGGGAGCTTGCGCCAAAGTAATATCATTTTGCTCGTATTGACCTTTCAGCGTTTATGGGAACTTGTTTTTTGGTTTCCGGTCAATTTTCGCAGTGCTGAACTGCACGAGTTATGTAAGTCGGAGGTTTTTTCGTATGACCAATTCTTTGCAGCCTGCATATGCTCTGGTCCCGGGTGCGAACCTGGAGGCCTATGTGCACACGGTGAATAGCATTCCATTGCTGACGCCGGAGCAGGAGCGCGAACTGGCCGAGAGTCTCTATTATGAGCAGGATTTGGGGGCGGCTCGGCAGATGGTGCTCGCCCACCTGCGTTTTGTCGTACACATTGCCCGTAGCTATTCCGGTTACGGCCTGGCCCAGGCTGACCTGATCCAGGAAGGCAACGTCGGCCTGATGAAAGCGGTCAAGCGTTTCAACCCGGAAATGGGTGTGCGCCTGGTGTCCTTTGCGGTGCACTGGATCAAGGCGGAAATCCACGAGTTCATCCTGCGCAACTGGCGGATCGTCAAAGTCGCGACCACCAAGGCTCAGCGCAAGCTGTTCTTCAACCTGCGCAGCCAGAAGAAACGTCTGGCCTGGCTGAACAACGAGGAAGTCCACCGTGTGGCGGAAAGCCTCGGCGTAGAGCCGCGGGAAGTGCGCGAGATGGAAAGTCGCCTGACCGGCCATGACATGGCCTTCGACCCGGCCGCGGAAGCGGACGACGACAGTGCCTTCCAATCGCCGGCCAACTACCTGGAAGACCACCGGTACGACCCGGCCCGTCAACTGGAAGATGCCGACTGGAGCGACAACTCCAACCACAACCTGCACGAAGCGCTTGAAGTGCTGGACGACCGCAGCCGCGACATTCTCTACCAGCGCTGGCTGGCAGAAGAAAAAGCCACGCTGCATGACCTGGCGCAGAAGTACAACGTGTCGGCCGAGCGTATTCGTCAGCTCGAGAAGAGCGCGATGAACAAGCTCAAGTTGTCGATCGCTGCGTAACCCGCGCGAAGGCAATAAAAAACGCCCCGATCATTGATCGGGGCGTTTTTGTTTCTGTCCAATTTCCGGTTTAGCGTCGACTTTGTGGGATCTTCGGTGTCATTGAGCCCATGGCGCCCGGCGGGAATCGTTGAGGCCGACCAGATAGCTGTCCCCGCCCAACTGATTCATCTGCTGGCGAATCCACCCCGCCCGCCTTGCAACGTAAGAAGTCGGATGGCTGGCACTCCACACCCGCGGGTTCGGCAGTACCGCGGCCAACAAACTTGCCTGCTGCCGGGACAGCGAACCAGCGCCCACGCCAAAGTGATGCCGGGCCGCTGCTTCGGCGCCGAACACACCTTCATCCCACTCGACGCTATTAAGGTATACCTCAAGAATCCGCTGCTTGGGCCAGAACACTTCGATCAGCCCGGTAAACCAGGCTTCCAGGCCTTTACGCAGCCAGCTGCGGCCAGACCACAGAAACAGGTTTTTCGACACTTGCTGGCTCAGGGTGCTTGCGCCGCGAATCGAGCCGCCGCGTTCGTTATGTGCAAACGCCGCCTGAATCGCGCTGAAATCAAAGCCCCAATGCTCGGCAAACTTCTGGTCTTCACCGGCAATCACCGCGACTTTCAGGTCGTCGGAGATTTCATCCCAGGGTTTCCAGGTGCGTTGCAGATCGATGGGCTCGCCGTCGAACCAGGATTCGATCTTGCGCTCGATCATCAATGCCGTTCCCGGTGGCGGCACCACCCGAAACAGCAGAACCAGCAAAACACTGCCGACCGCGAACCAGAGCAGGGCCTTTGTGAAACGACGGAAAATTAACTGCAGCATAGAGATGGCTTGGCCGAACCCGTTGAGCCGGCCATTATACAGACCCTGCTGATCGAGTCTGACTGGAGTTCTTCATGCTGCGTGGCTTTCTGATGCTTGCCGCTTTCTTCGGATTCACCGGCGTTGCCTTGGGCGCATTCGCCGCCCACGGCCTGAAAAACCGCCTGACGCCTGAGTATTTGGCGATTTTCCACACGGGCGTCACTTATCAACTGGTGCATACCCTGGCGTTGCTGGGTGTTGCATTGCTGGCCACGCAGATTCCCGGTCGTCTGATTACCTGGGCCGGCGCGTCTTTTGCTCTCGGCATTGTGTTGTTTTCCGGCAGCCTGTACCTGCTGACGATGACCGGCGTCAGCAAGCTCGGGATCGTTACACCGTTCGGCGGCCTCGCGTTTCTGGTCGGCTGGGTTTGCCTGGGGCTAGCCGCCTGGCGGCTGAGCTGACCACGCAGTCCATTTCGTGACGAATGGCTTGGGTCGCCAAGTCTGATCGGGCTAGAATGCCAGCCCCTAAAAATGATGGCGGCATTCGGCATGCGCATTCAGTTGAACGGCGAATCCCTTGAACTGCCCGACGGTGAAACCGTTGCGGCCCTGCTGACCCGTCTGGAACTGACCGGGCGCCGGGTGGCGGTCGAGCTCAATCTGGATATCGTCCCGCGCAGCCAGCACGCTGAAACCACGCTGAACGACGGCGACTCGGTCGAAGTGGTACACGCCATCGGCGGCGGCTAGCCGCCCGGCCCGAGCGGCCACAGAATCATTGTGCAAGAACCTCACCCCAACAGAGGATTTCCCATGAGCATCGTTCGTAGCGACAAGCCCTTCGTCCTGGCCGGTCGTACTTACCAGTCGCGTTTGCTGGTAGGCACCGGCAAGTACCGTGACATGGAAGAAACCCGCCTGGCCATCGAGGCTTCGGGTGCCGAGATCGTCACCTTCGCCGTGCGCCGGACCAACCTCGGCCAGAACCCGGGCGAACCGAACCTGCTCGAAGTCCTGTCGCCGGATCGCTACACCTTCCTGCCGAACACTGCCGGTTGCTACGACGCCATTGAAGCCGTGCGCACCTGCCGCCTGGCCCGTGAGCTGCTCGACGGCCACAACCTGGTGAAGCTGGAAGTGCTGGCGGATCAGAAAACCCTGTTCCCCAACGTGATCGAAACCCTCAAGGCCGCCGAAGTGCTGGTCAAGGAAGGCTTCGACGTGATGGTGTACACCAGCGATGATCCGATCATTGCCCGTCAACTGGCGGAAATCGGCTGTATCGCAGTCATGCCGCTGGCTGGTTTGATCGGCTCGGGCCTGGGGATCTGCAACCCGTACAACCTGCAGATCATCCTCGAAGAGGCGAAAATTCCGGTGCTGGTGGATGCCGGTGTCGGTACTGCCTCCGACGCCACCATCGCCATGGAGCTGGGCTGTGAAGCGGTGCTGATGAACTCGGCCATTGCCCATGCCCAGCAGCCGATCATGATGGCTGAAGCCATGAAACACGCCATCGTGGCAGGTCGTCTGGCCTACCTCGCGGGCCGCATGCCGAAAAAACTCTATGCCAGCGCCTCCTCGCCGCTGGATGGTCTGATCAAGTAAGAGCCATTGATGACTGAATCAAACGACACGCCTATCCAGCAGGAAGAAGGCGAAGAGCGCCAACACCGCCGCATCAAGAGTTTCGTGATGCGCGCCGGGCGCATGACCGAAGGCCAGCAACGCGGCCTGGAGCAGGGCGCTCCGCTGTTCGTGCTGCCTCTGGCCGATGCGCCGGTGGATTTCGACCAGGTGTTCGGCCGTTCGGCGCCGCGCTCGCTGGAAATCGGTTTCGGCATGGGCCATTCGCTGTTGGAAATGGCCGCGGCCTCGCCGGAGCAGGATTTCATTGGCGTTGAAGTTCACCGTCCGGGTGTTGGCGCGCTGCTCAATGGCGTGCTGACTCAGGGCCTGACCAACCTGCGTGTCTACGATTGCGATGCGATCGAAGTGCTCAACCGTTGCATCGCCGACAACAGCCTCGACCGCCTGATGCTGTTTTTCCCGGATCCGTGGCACAAGAGCCGTCACCACAAGCGTCGTATCGTTCAGGCATCGTTCGCTGAGCTGGTGCGCAGCAAGTTGAAGGTCGGCGGTGTGTTGCACATGGCCACCGACTGGGAGCCGTACGCCGAGTACATGCTGGAAGTGATGAACGTCGCTCCGGGCTATCGCAACCTCGCCGAAGACGGCAAGTGCGTCCCGCGCCCGGCCGAACGCCCGATCACCAAGTTCGAACGCCGCGGCGAACGTCTTGGGCATGGCGTGTGGGATCTGAAGTTCGAAAAGCAGAGCTGACCGACCTGAAATCCGTAGGAGCGAGGCTTGCCCGCGAAGGGGACGCCGCGGTGTAACTGATACACCGTGTCATCGTTCTTCGCGGGCAAGCCTCGCTCCTACGGGATTTGTGTTGTGCCCGGCTTAGCGGCGGTCTGCCACAACCCCGATCAACACCAGCACCACCAACAACACCGGCGCCAGGCTGTAGTTGTTGAACTGGCTCAAGCCTTTGATGATCCATGGCGTGGCATAGATCAGTGCTACGCCGCTGCCGACCATGCACAGCAGGGCCATCAGCGGGATGCGCAAGGCGCCGGCGATGCTGCCCAGGCGTTGGTCGACCCAGCCCTTGAGGTCGGCGCCAAACAGCACGAGCAGGCAGCCCACCAGTGCCAGAGAGATTTCCGACAGGTTGCTACGGCTCCAGCGGGACACGGTGGCGAGCAGGTCGAGTACCAGATCCATTCGATTTCCTTATGTCAGAAAAGTCTGCAGCAAGTCATTGAGAAAGAGTTGTCCGCGCATCGTGGCTGCCAGACGTGACGGTTCGACCTGCAACAAGCCACTTTGTTCGGCCTCTCGGCGGCCTTCGGCAAGGCTTTCCAGGGGCAGCCCGGTGCGCTCCGTATACAACCGCGCTTCGACACCCTCGGTCAGGCGCAAGGCGTTCATCAGGAACTCGAACGGCAGTTCTTCGTTGCTCAGCGCTTTCTCGCCAGCCTTGAAGCTTTTGGCCGGATTGAGGTAATCCTTCGGCAGGCGAGTCTTCCAGGTGCGTACGATGCGCCCGTCCGGATGGCTGAGCTTGCCGTGGGCACCGGCGCCGATGCCGATGAAGTCGCCGAAACTCCAGTAATTGAGGTTATGCCGCGCTGGCCGGCCGGGCTGGGCATAGGCCGAGACTTCGTACTGCGCGTAACCGTGTTCGGCCAACAGCGCCTGGCCGGCCTCTTGAATGTCCCACAGGGCGTCATCTTCCGGCAGCGTCGGCGGCTGGTTCCAGAACACCGTGTTCGGCTCCAGGGTCAGCTGATACCAGGACAGGTGCGTCGGCCTCAAGGCGATGGCCTGGCGCAGGTCGCTCAGGGCATCGTCCAGAGTCTGATCGGGCAAACCGTGCATCAGGTCCAGATTGAAGTTGTCGAAGCCAGCCTGGCGCGCCATGTCGGCGGCCCGCACGGCTTCATCGCCGTTGTGGATCCGTCCCAGCGCCTTGAGTTTTTCTTCCTGAAAGCTCTGGATACCGATCGACAGGCGATTGATGCCCAGCGCCCGGTAGGCGCGGAATTTCTCCTGCTCGAACGTTCCTGGGTTGGCTTCCAGGGTGATTTCTATGTCGCTGGCAAACGGAATACGTTGCTCGACACCCTTGAGCAAACGGCCCAACGCCTCGGCGCTGAACAGGCTCGGCGTACCGCCACCAAAGAAGATCGAGCTCAGTTCGCGGCCATAGACCGCATGCAGGTCCTGATCGAGGTCGGAGAGCAGGGCGTCCACATACTCTTGTTCCGGCAGCACCGGGCTAGCGGTGTGGGAGTTGAAGTCGCAATAAGGGCATTTGCGTACACACCACGGGATGTGGATGTACAGCGCCAAGGGCGGCAGCACAGGCAAAGCGGCCCGAGGCGATTGCGCGCCGCCGAAGATCAGCGGCGACGCGGACGATTCAATGGTCATTTCAAGCCCAGACGCTGGCGCAGCAGATCCATTGCACGGGCGCGGTGACTGATCTGGTTCTTGTCGCTGGGCTTAAGCTCGGCGCTGGAGCACTCGCGCTCCGGCACCCAGAACAGCGGATCGTAGCCAAAACCGTGCTCACCGCTGGCCTGGGTCAGGATGCGCCCATGCCACAGGCCTTCGCAAAGGATTGGCAACGGATCGTCGGCATGACGCACCAGCGCCAACACGCAGACGAATTGCGCGCCGCGCTCGGCTTGCGGCACGTCTTTCATGACGTCGAGCAGTTTGGCGTTATTCGCCGCATCGCCCTTGCCGTCGGCATAACGGGCCGAATAGATACCCGGCGCACCGCCAAGGAAATCCACCGCCAGCCCCGAATCGTCGGCCAAGGCCGGCAGGCCGGAAATACGCGAGGCATTGCGGGCCTTGAGAATGGCGTTTTCGACGAACGACAGGCCGGTTTCTTCAGGCTCGACGCTGCTGAACTCGCCGATCGAGCGCAAGTGCACCGATTCGCCCAGCATGGCCTGGAGTTCCTTGAGTTTGCCGGCGTTATGGCTGGCCAGTACGAGTTGCGTGAAATTGATCATTCGCCGGGGAAGAGCTCTTGGTTGAAATTGATGGTGTTGATTTTGTCACCGGTCTGCACCTTGATTTCAAAGGTGCGGATTTCCTGCTGTGGCACCGGATACTGGGCGATGTAGTAGACCGCGCCGGTTTCGGTGATCTGTTTGAACTGCAATGGGACGCTTTGGCTGGTCAGGTCTTTGACCGTCCCGCTGACTTGTGCGGTTTGCGGTTTGCCGTCCTTGATCACCGAGACGTTGATCACGCCCTGGTTCTTGCTGCGGATCAGCTCGGCAGCCTTGGCGATGTCCGGTGTCAGATAAGTCGAGTTGAAGGTGTTGTAGTGCACTGTCACATCGCCAAATGTTTCCTGGCGTTCGCTTTTGATGACGTCGGCGGCCATGGCGGTGACGCTCAGGCAGGCAGTAAGTACAAACAGCGCTAGACGACCCATGATCGTTCTCCTCGAAGTGTCGTGATTCAGACCGCGACCTTGTGGTCCGGCAGACCGGGGCTGCTGACGCGATAGATACCGATCTCACCTAACAGATTAGGCCATAGCTTACTGGCCCACCCGTGTCGATGCTGTTGATCCACGGCAAGTCGATCAATGACCTTGGCTTCACGTTCGCGACACAGCGCTTCAAAGTCTTCGAAGGTGCAGAAGTGAATGTTTGGCGTGTTGTACCAGGTGTACGGCAGAAACTCCGAAACCGGCATCCGGCCCTTGCTCGCCAGGTACCAGCGGCAGCGCCAGTGGCCGAAGTTGGGGAAGGTGATGATGCACTGGCGACCGACCCGCAGCATTTCGTCGAGGATCTTGTCCGGGTAATGCACGGCTTGCAGGGCCTGGGTCATGACCACGATGTCGAAACTGTTGCTGGCAAAGTTGCCCAGGCCCTTGTCCAGGTCCTGCTCGATGACGTTGATGCCTTTGGCGACGCACTCGGCAATGTTGTCCGGGTCGTTTTCCAGGCCATAGCCGGTGACCTGCTTGTGGTCACGCAGCCAGGTCAGCAGCTCGCCGTCACCGCAGCCGAGGTCGAGCACGCGGCTGCCGGCGGGGATCCATTCCTGGATGATTTCCAGATCGGCTCTCATGTCTTCCTCAAAGCGATATGCGGTTCATGTAATTGCTGAAGGCCTGCAAGTAACGCGGGATCGGAATCAGGAAGGCATCGTGGCCTTGCGGAGCGTCGATCTCCAAATAGCAGACGTCTTTCCTGGCCGCCATCAGCGCGTCCACCAGCTCCCGCGAGCGGGCAGGGGAGAAACGCCAGTCGGTGGTGAAGGACATCACACAGAACTTGGCTTTCGCGCCTTCGAAGGTTTTCGCCAGGTCATCGTCGAAGTTCGCCGCAGGATCGAAGTAGTCCAGCGCCTTGGTCATCAGCAGGTAGGTGTTGGCGTCGAAACGTCCGGAAAACTCCTCGCCTTGATAGCGCAGGTAGCTTTCGACCTGGAACTCGACACTGTGGAAGTCGTAGTTGAGCTTTTCGCTCTTCAGACCGCGGCCGAATTTTTCGCCCATGGAGTCATCGGACAGGTACGTGATGTGCCCGACCATTCGCGCCAGCATCAGCCCGCGCTTGGGGATCACCCCGTATTCCTGGAATGAACCGCCGTGGAACTCCGGGTCGGTAAGAATCGCCTGGCGTGCGACTTCGTTGAACGCGATGTTCTGCGCCGACAGTTTCGGTGCCGAGGCGATCGCCAGGCAGTGCCGCACGCGATCCGGATAGGTGATGGTCCACTGCAAGGCCTGCATGCCGCCCAGACTGCCGCCGATCACCGCCGCCCATTGGCCGATGCCGAGCAGGTCGGCAAGGCGTGCCTGGCTGTGCACCCAGTCTTCCACGGTCAGTACCGGGAAGTCGGCGCCAAACGGCTTGCCGGTTTCCGGATTGACGCTGCTGGGGCCGGTGGAGCCGTTGCAACCGCCGAGATTGTTCAGGCTGACCACGAAGAATTTGCGGGTGTCGATCGGTTTGCCGGGGCCGATGCAGCTGTCCCACCAACCGGGTTTGCGGTCGTCGGGGCTGTGGAAGCCGGCGGCGTGATGGTGACCGGACAAGGCATGGCAGATCAGCACGGCATTGCTCGCCGTGGCGTTCAGCGTGCCATAGGTTTCATAGATCAGGTCATAAGCGGGCAGCGAACGACCGCAGGCCAGGGCCAGGGGTTCACTGAAGTGCGCCACTTGCGGCGTCACCAGACCAACAGAATCGGGGGGGAAGGCAGCTGGCATCGACCCTGCTCTCATTGAAATGAGGCGTAAGTCTAAAGACCGCTGTGGCTAGCGGCAAGCAAAGGCCGGGCCTGATTTTCCCTCGCCACATTGAGGTCAGGCCGGGCGCACCAGATCCGGCAAATCCGGCAGCTTCTTCGGCGAACAGATCCGCACCCGCTTCTGCCGGTTCAACTCGCCGCTGATCAGGCTGACCTGGCTCTTGGAAACCCCGAACGCCTTGGCCAGAAACGCCATCAGGTACGCATTGGCCTTGCCCTCGACCGGCGGCGCCGTCAGACGGATCTTCAGGCGATCACCGTGCAGTCCGCAGAAATCATCGCTGCGGGCCGCAGGTTGCAGGTGACATTCCAGAATCAGGTCATCACCGTCCCAGCGAAAGTAGCTCACCGGATCAGATCAGCAGGCGCAGGACCTGCGGCATCATGGTCAAGGCTGCGAGGTTGTTGATTACCAGCATGTCGATCAGCTTGAGCACCATGAACGCCAGGATCGGCGAGATATCCAGGCCGCCGAGGTTTGGCAGAATCTTGCGGAACGGCGCCAGGGCCGGCTCGCAGATCTGGTTCACCAGCTCGGCGCCGGGGTTGTGGCTGCCCGGCGCGACCCAGGACAGGATCACGCTGATGATCAGGGCATAGAAGAAGATATTCAGGAACAGCGCCGTTACGCCGATCAGCGACCAGATCAGCAATTGCAGCGGGTTACCGGTGGTGCCGAAGGTCAGCAGCAGGGTCAGGGCCATCAACGCCAGTTGCACGAGGATTGCCAACACCAGCGAGGACATGTCCAGGCCGAACAGGCTCGGGATGATCCGGCGCAGTGGCTTGAGCAGTGGCTGGGTGGCTTTCACGGCGAACTGGCACAGCGGGTTGTAGAAGTTTGCGCGCACCAGTTGCAGCACGAAACGCAGCAGCACGATCAGCAGGTACAAACTGCCGAGGGTTTGCAGCACGTAAATCGCCGCAGTGTTCAATCCAATCATGTAAGGCTCCTTATTTGCCCAGTTGTTCGGCCATCTCGGCCGAGCGGTGCGCGGCGGCGCCGAGTGCTTTTTCCACCAGGGCTTCGAAGCCGCCGGCCTGGAACGCTTTGATCGCCGCTTCGGTGGTGCCCGCAGGCGAGGTCACGCGGCGACGCAGTTCAGCGGCGTCGACATCACTGGCGACTGCCATGTGTGCAGCGCCCAGCGCGGTTTGCACGGTCAGTTGTGCAGCGATTTCGGGTGGCAGGCCGAGCTTCACGCCAGCGGCGGTCATGGCTTCGATCAGCAGGAAGAAATACGCAGGGCCAGAGCCGGAAACGGCGGTGACCGCGTCCAGTTGCTGTTCTTCGTCCAGCCACAAAGCGATGCCGACTGCCGACAGCAGCTCTTGGGCCTGCTGGCGTTGCTCGGCGCTCACTTGGGCCGTGGCGTACAAACCGCTCACACCCTGGCGCACCAGCGCCGGGGTGTTGGGCATGCAGCGCACGATGGGCTGGGCACCCAGCCAGTTGTTCATGCTGGCGCAGGTGATGCCGGCCGCAATCGACACCACCAGCTGGTTCGGCTTGAGGCTTGGGCGAATGGCTTCGCAAACGGCTTTCATCGCCTGTGGCTTGACCGCCAGCACGACCACGTCCACGCCCTCAATGGCTTGGGCGTTGTCGGCAAACACTTCGATGCCGTGTTCGGCTTTCACGCGGGCACGGGTTTCTTCGCCCGGATCGCTGGCGCGGATCTGCGCGGCGTCCAGACCTTTGGCGCGCAGGCCGCCGATCAGGCTGGCGGCCATGTTGCCGGCTCCGATAAAGGCAATACGAGTCTTGCTCATGTCAGGTCCTTATAGAGAGGTGAGTCAGCCATGTTCATGGTCGACTGTAATCGCGGGCGCCAAACAGGGCCGTACCGATGCGGACCCAAGTGGCACCCTGGGCGATGGCCGACTCGAGGTCGTGGCTCATGCCCATGGAAAGTGTGTCGAGTGGCAGGTTCAGGCTGGCTTGCAGGCTCTGCACGGCAGCAAAGGCAGCGTCCTGGGCGGCGCGATCTTCAGTCGGCTCGGGAATCGCCATCAGCCCGCGCAGTTTCAAACGCGGCAGCGCACTGATGGCATCGGCCAGGGCGGGCAGGTCGGCCGGGGTGCAGCCGGATTTGCTGGCTTCACCACTGACGTTGACCTGGATGCAGATGTTCAAGGGCGGCAAATCGGCAGGGCGCTGTTCGGACAGGCGTTGTGCGATTTTCAAACGATCCACGGAGTGCACCCAGTCGAAGTGCTCGGCGATAGCGCGAGTCTTGTTCGATTGAATGGGGCCGATGAAGTGCCAGATCAAGGGCAGGTCGGCCAATTCGAGCTGTTTGCCCAAGGCTTCCTGCAGGTAGTTTTCGCCAAAGTCGCGGATCCCGGCGGCATAGGCTTCACGCAGGGCCTCGGCGGGCTTGGTTTTGCTCACGGCCAATAGCTGGATGCTGTTCTCATCGCGGTGGGCGGCTTTGGCTGCTGCCTGGATGCGTGAACTAACCTGAAGAGTGTTGTCTGCTATCGTGGACATCAAGAGGCGCCAGCGGTCTGAAGGTTCGCGGCATTCTACTGGAATTGAGGAGCGCTATGGATATCACTGAGCTGCTGGCTTTCAGCGCCAAACAAGGCGCGTCCGACCTGCACCTGTCCGCCGGCCTGCCACCGATGATCCGCGTCGATGGCGATGTGCGACGCATCAACTTGCCGGCCCTGGACCACAAGGAAGTGCATGACCTGATCTACGACATCATGAACGACCTCCAGCGGGTGGACTTCGAGAAGCATCTTGAAACCGACTTTTCCTTCGAAGTGCCCGGCGTGGCGCGTTTCCGGGTCAATGCCTTCAACCAGAATCGTGGCGCGGGCGCGGTGTTCCGGACCATTCCGTCGAAGGTCCTGAGCATGGACGATCTGGGCATGGGGGACGTGTTTCGCAAGATTACCGAAGCGCCCCGGGGCCTGGTGCTGGTGACCGGCCCGACCGGCTCCGGCAAGTCCACCACGCTGGCGGCGATGATTGATTACCTGAACAACCATCGCCATCACCACATCCTCACCATCGAAGACCCCATCGAGTTCGTCCACGAATCGCGCAAATGCCTGATCAATCAGCGTGAAGTCCATCGCGATACCCGCAGCTTCGCCACGGCCCTGCGCTCGGCCCTGCGTGAAGACCCGGACGTGATTCTGGTGGGGGAAATGCGTGACCTGGAGACTATTCGGCTGGCATTGACCGCCGCCGAGACCGGCCACCTGGTATTCGGCACGCTACACACCACCTCGGCGGCGAAAACCATCGACCGGGTGGTGGACGTGTTTCCGGGTGACGAGAAATCGATGGTGCGCTCGATGCTCTCCGAGTCGTTGCTGGCGGTGGTGTCCCAGACACTGATCAAGAAAATCGGCGGCGGGCGGATTGCCGCCCACGAAATCATGCTCGGCACCTCGGCGATCCGTAACCTGATCCGTGAAGACAAGGTGGCGCAGATGTACTCGTCGATTCAGACCGGTGGGTCGCTGGGGATGCAGACGCTGGATATGTGCCTGAAGGATCTGGTGACCAAGGGTGTGATCAGTCGCGAGCATGCGCGGGAGAAGGCGCGGTCGCCGGATAATTTTTGAGGGTTGGAGCGCGACCTGTGGCGAGGGGGCTTGCCCCCGTTCGGCTGCGAAGCAGTCGCAAACTCGGGCGACGCGGTCTTTCTAGTAACGCTTGGTGGCAGGTTTTGGGGCCGCTCCGCGGCCCAACGGGGGCAAGCCCCCTCGCCACAATCGGATCAGCGCTGTACGACGCGCAGTTGATTCGGTTCTTTTGGCAGAACCCGCTTGGCAACCACGTAGTGGTTATCCCAATACGGCTTCTTCAGGGTGTCGATGCTTACCGACTTGCCACGGCGTGGTGCGTGGATGAAGCGGTCGTTGCCCAGGTAGATGGCCACATGGTTGACCCGGCGGCTCTTGATGTTGAAGAAGATCAGGTCGCCTGGCTTCAGTTCGTTGCGATCGACTTTCTCACCGTGACCACTGGCCATGGCATTGGAGGTGCGTGGCAGGTCGAAGGTCGCGTCGTTGAACGCGTATTTCACCAGGCCGCTGCAATCGAACCCTTTACTTGGGCTGCTGCCACCCCAACGATAAGGTGTGCCGAGCACGTTTACCGCGCGGCTCAACACGTTGCTGCTTTCCTTGGTCGCCATCGGCGGAACCAGCTTGCCGTTGGCGCGGCTCAGTTGGGTGGAGCGTTTTACCGTCTGTTGGTTTTTGCTCGAAGGAGCAGAAACGTGGGATTTTGGGGTGTAACCATTAACGTTCGGAAGACGTTGCTCACGATTGGTGGCGTGGGCGGCCAGGGGCAATAATAGGCAAATGGTTAGCCATGTCTTGAAAAATGGACGCATTAGGCAAGGCTCGTATGGGTTAGCGCGCAACTTTATAACAGCTTTTTTGTCCCTTCCGAGGCCGTTGGTCGATTCAACCTTGGGGTCAACGGAACCAAATAAGCGGCAATTTGGCGCAATTGTCGGACACAAGTCAGGTGTTACAAGGCTTTGACGGGACCCAAGGTAGCATTCGCCGTATGTCGGCTGCCTGTAAAAAAGTCACAAAGAATTCAAGAATATTTCTCTATCGCGTGAATCGAGGCCATCCATGAACACCTATCGACAACCCGTTTCACAACAAGACACGCACAGCAAAGTGATCGGTTACCTGCTGTGGATTTTCGGTTTTACCGGGGCTCACCGCTTCTATTACGGCAAGCCTGTGACCGGGACGATCTGGTTTTTGACCTTGGGCCTGCTGGGTATTGGCTGGTTGATCGACGTGTTCCTGATTCCGGCCATGGATCGTGAAGCAGACCTGCGCTTTACCGCCGGCCCCATCGAATACAACGTCGCGTGGATTCTGCTGACGTTCCTTGGGGTATTCGGCGTACACCGGATGTATCAGGGGAAGTGGATCAGCGGGTTGCTGTACCTGGTCACGGGCGGGTTGTTCTTTCTGGGGGTGTTGTATGACTTCTGGACGCTGAACGATCAGATTTCAATTCGTAACGCGCAGAACAGAGGCGCCTTCCAGTAAGTAGTGGCGAGGGAGCAAGCTCCCTCGCAACAGGGTTTTACGCCTGGTGGCTGATCCGCCCATCCACCAGGGTATAACGCACCACGCCCGGCAGGCTGTGGCCAATGAACGGGCAGTTTTCGCCCTTGGACAGCCAGGTTTCACCGGCCACGGTCGAGGCCGTCGGGTCAAACAGCACGATGTCTGCCGCGCCTCCTACTGCCAATTTCCCTGCCGGCAGGCGCAACGCCTCGGCAGGGCCGGCACTCAGGCGTGCCAACAGCGTCGGCAGGTCGAGCAAACCGTCTTCCACCAAGGTCATCGCCAGCGGCAGCAGCAGTTCAACGCTGCTGATGCCCGGTTCGGTCGCGCCGAACGGTGCCAGCTTGGCGTCGCGCTCATGGGGCTGGTGATGGCTGGAGATGGCGGATACCACACCGGACTTCACCGCTGCCCGCAGGCCGTCGCGGTCGGCGCGGGTGCGCAGCGGCGGCTGGACGTGATAGAGGCTGCTGAAGTCGATCAGCGCTTCGTCGGTGAGGATCAGTTGATACAACGCCACATCCGCCGTGACCTTCAGCCCGCGAGCCTGGGCCTGAGCGATCAGCGCTACGCCGCGCGCGCTGGTGAGCTGGCTGAAGTGCGCACGTACGCCGCTTTGCTCGACCAGCAGCAGATCCCGGGCCAGGGCCACGGTTTCGGCGGTTTCCGGAATGCCCGGCAGACCGAGGAAGCTTGCGGTCGGGCCTTCATGGGCCAGGCCACCTTCGGCCAAGTCGTGATCCTGCGAGTTGAAAATCACCGTCAGGTCGAACGTCGCCGCGTACTCCAGCGCCCGGCACAGGGTGCGGGTGTTGCGGAAGCTCTCCAGGCCATTGCCGAAGGCCACGCAGCCGGCATCGCGCAAGGCGACCAGTTCGGCCAGCTGCTCGCCGTCCAGGCCTTTGCTCAGGGCGCCGATCGGGAAGACTTTGGTGTTGCCGGCCTCACGAGCACGGTCGAGGATCAATTCGGCCACGGCCGAGGTGTCCAGCACCGGTTTGGTTTTCGGCGGGCAGCACAGGCTGGTCACGCCGCCGGCGGCAGCTGCGCGGGTTTCGCTGGCGATCGAGCCTTTGCGGCTGTAGCCCGGCTCGCGCAGGGCAACGTTCAGGTCAACCAGGCCCGGGGCGGCCACCAGGCCCTTGGCGTCGATGGTGTCGACGGCAACAAAACCGGCCGGAGCGGCGCCAAGGGCGACGATCTTGCAGGCTTCAACATGGATGTCAGTCACTTGATCCAGGCCGCTGGCCGGATCGATAACGCGTGCGCCGAGAATGCTGAGCTTCACTGGGCGTTCTCCTGCTCGAATTGGCGCTGGGCTGTTTGCCCGCTCATGGCCATGGACAGCACGGCCATACGAATCGCGATGCCGTAGGTCACCTGGTTGAGAATCACCGAGTGCGGACCGTCGGCCACCGCCGACTCAATCTCCACCCCACGATTGATCGGCCCAGGGTGCATCACGATGGCATCGGGTTTGGCACCGGCCAGGCGCGCGGTGGTCAGGCCGAACAGGCGGTAGAACTCGCCTTCACTCGGCAGCAGGCCGCCGGTCATGCGCTCACGCTGCAAGCGCAGCATGATCACCACGTCGACGTCTTTCAGGCCTTCGGTCATGTCGGTGTAGACCTTCACACCGTATTGCTCGATGCCGATCGGCAGCAGGGTTTTCGGCGCGATCACGCGGATGTCCGGGCAGCCGAGGGTTTTCAGGGCCAGCATGTTCGAGCGCGCCACCCGCGAGTGCAGGATGTCGCCGACGATGGCCACCGAGAGGTTTTCGAAGCCACCCTTGTGCCGACGAATGGTGAGCATGTCGAGCATGCCCTGGGTCGGGTGCGCGTGACGGCCGTCGCCACCGTTGATGATCGCCACTTGCGGGCAGACATGTTCGGCAATGAAGTGCGCCGCGCCGGAATCACCGTGACGCACGACGAACATGTCGGCGGCCATGGCTTCGAGGTTGCGCAGGGTGTCGAGCAGGGTTTCGCCCTTGCTCGCCGATGACGTGGATACGTTCAGGGTGATCACGTCGGCCGACAGCCGCTGGGCCGCCAGTTCGAAGGTGGTGCGGGTGCGGGTGGAGTTCTCGAAGAACACATTGCACACGGTCTTGCCGCGCAACAACGGGACTTTCTTCACCGCCCGGGCGCCGACTTCGAGGAACGAGTCGGCGGTGTCGAGGATTTCCGTCAGCAGCTCGCGGCGCAAACCGTCGAGCGAGAGGAAGTGGCGTAGCTGGCCCTGATCATTGAGCTGCAGCGGGCGCTTGGTTTCTAGAGGCGTCATCGCGAGGGGGACTCTCAATAGGGCGAATTAAAGGGCGAGGTCTTGCAGTTCGAGCTTGAGTTCCGGACCGGACAACTTCACCCGTTCGTGGGCCGCCAGTGACAGGGTCGCTCCGACTATATTCGGGCGGATCGGCAGCTCAGCGGCGTCCAGGTCCAGCAGGCACACCAGCGTCACGCTGGCCGGGCGACCGTAGTCGAACAGTTCGTTCATCGCGGCGCGGATGGTCCGACCACTCATCAGTACGTCGTCGATCAGCACCAGATGCTGGCCTTCGATCTCGAAGGGCAGCGCCGAAGGGCGTACTTGCGGGTGCAGGCCGCTCTGGCTGAAGTCGTCGCGGTAGAAGGACACATCAAGGGTGCCCAGCGGCGCGTCGCTGCCCAACTCCTTGAGCAACGCCTGAGCGACCCAGATGCCACCGGTCCGAATACCGATATAACGCGGTTCGCTGATGCCACGGTTTTCCAGGTAAGCCTTGAGACGGATCGCCATCTGGCTGATCAGTTCGGCGGGATTAGGCAGGCTCATGGTTTGCTCCTTCTTGGTCCCGAGCCCTGCTTTTGGGGTAGAGCGCCTGGGTGGGGGCTCGGGTTGTAGCTAAAAGAGACGCGCAGCGACTCGTCAGGATCAGGTGCTTGAGGATTCGAACAGTGCGGTGTTTTCGTCGAGCCAGCCTTGCAGTAGCAGGGCGGCGGCGATGGCATCGACCGGGTTGTCGCGGTAACTGCCCTTCTGGCCGCCACGGACCAGGCGTTCGCCTTTGGCCTCGAAGGTGGTCAGGCGCTCGTCGTGAGTATAGAAGGGCAGGTTGTAGCGGCCGTTCAGGCGCCGGGCGAATTTTTCGGCCCGCAGGCACATGTCGCTGGGCGTGCCGTCCATGTTCAACGGCAGGCCGACCACCACGGCGTCGGGTTTCCACTCTTTGATCAGGGCTTCGACCTGATTCCAGTCGGGAATGCCATTTTGTGCCTTCAAGGTGCACAGCTCGCGGGCCTGGCCGGTAATCACCTGGCCGACCGCAACGCCGATCTGCTTGGTGCCGTAGTCGAAACCCAGAATCAGCCGCAGGGCCATCAGGCGTGCCCCGCCTGGCTGGTGAGCAGGCTGAGGTTGATACCCAGGTGCTTGGCCGCCGCTTCGAGACGTAACTCGCTGCTGGTGTTGAACAGGATGTCGGCATGGAACGGGCAAGTCAGCCAGGCGTTGTCGGCCAGTTCGGCTTCCAGTTGCCCGGCTTCCCAACCGGCATAGCCGAGGGTGATCAAACTTTTCGCGGGGCCGACGCCATCGGCGATGGCGAACAGCACGTCTTGGGAGGTCGACAGCGACAACTCGCCATCCAGATCAACGGTAGCCTGATAGGTTTTTCCCGACGGGTGCAGGACAAAGCCGCGATCGGTTTGCACCGGGCCGCCGATAAAGATCGGCACGTGCTGGCAGAGCACTGGCGGTTCGATATCGGGGCGCAATTGCTCGAGGATATCGGCCAGGTTCAGGTCCTGCGGACGGTTGACCACCAGCCCCATGGCACCATTGGCCGTGTGCTCGACGATGTAGGTCAAGGTGTGCGCAAAGTTCGGGTCGGCCATGTGGGGCATGGCGATCAGGAAGTGATGCTTGAGGTAGCTGGGGCTGACGTTCTTCATGAGCGCTAGTGTGGCGTTGGAGGGGCGAACTGACAAGCTGAGGATGCACAGGAAATGCCTGTGCAGGTGTCTTTTTGATCCGGGCTTGCCCGCGAAGGCATTGGCTCGATCACTGCAAATCTTCCGGCTAATTACTGGACAACCGGTCCCCGCGCGCAAACCTCCAGGTGCGGATGATTTCCAGGCGGTCGATGTCCGACAGATCCCCGGTAAACGGTGCGAACGGCGCGGCCAGCCGCACGATGCGCTGCGCCGCCTGATCCAGCAGCGGTTGGCCGGACGATTCCAGCACCAATACTTCATACAGCGAGCCGTCGCGGTTGATCGAGACCATCAGGCGCAAATTGCCATAAATCTGTTTGCGTCGGGCCTCGTCGGGGTAGTTGAGGTTGCCGATGCGTTCGACCTTCTTGCGCCATTCATCCTTGTACCAGGCACCCTTGTCGCGCATGGTCGACGCGGCGCTCAAGCGGTGGATGCGCGGGCGTTTGGCGTACAGCTGTTGCTCGTTGGCCAGTTCCGCTTCCAGGCTGGCGATGTCGCTGGACAACTGTGAGCTGTCGAAGGTCGGTGCTTCGACCTTGGGCTTGGTCTCGGTCTTGACGTCTTCCTGCTTGGTCGCGGCTTTTTTCGGCTTCGGCGCGACAGTCGTCACGGCGGCCTTGGGCGCGGCTTCCTGCACTTGGGGTTTGGCGGTTGGCGGCGGAGTGACCGTCTGCACCTTGTTGTCCTGGAAGGGCGCGACCTCGGTGGTCTTGGGAATGGCCTTTTTATCCAGGGTGCCGCTGCCTTGCTGATTCTCTTGAGCGAGGAAATCGGCTTTTTTCGGCTTGGTTTCGCTTTTGAAGGTGGCGAGGGTGATTTCCAGGGTTTTGCTGATTTGCTTGGGTTCGACCATGGTGAACCCGACGCCCAACAGCAAGGCCAGGTGAATCAGTGCCGCGAGAAACAGGGTAAAACCGAGGCGATCGGCCGGGCGCACGCCACGATGGGCGAGTTCAGGGGGCAGATCGGACGGGAGTGTCATGACAAGAAAACCAACATCGCGTTTTTTACAGGCCGGCGATGATAACGCAATGTTGGTTGTCTCTTGGCTGTTCTCGATCAACGAGCCTTGAGCTTCTGATCGATGGCATCCATCAACTGGCCGCCGATGTCGGTGCCGAACGCGTTATCGATCTCGCGAATGCAGGTCGGGCTGGTGACGTTGATTTCGGTCAGGTGCTCACCGATCACGTCGAGACCGACGAACAGCAAGCCCTTCTCGCGCAGGGTCGGGCCGACTTGCGCGGCGATCCAGCGATCTTTCTCGGTCAGCGGTCGGGCTTCGCCACGGCCACCGGCGGCGAGGTTGCCACGGGTTTCGCCTGCTGCTGGAATCCGCGCCAGGCAATAATCCACAGGCTCGCCGTCGATCATCAGGATGCGCTTGTCGCCATCAACGATCGCCGGCAGGTAGCCCTGGATCATGATCTGCTGTTTGCCATGCAGGGTCAGGGTTTCAAGAATCACCGACAGGTTCGGGTGGCCGGCGGTATGACGGAAGATCGACGAACCGCCCATGCCGTCCAGCGGCTTGAGGATCACGTCACCGTGATGGTCGGCGAATTCACGCAACACGTCCGGGCGACGGCTGACGATGGTCGGCGGCGTGCACTGCGGGAACAGCGTGGCGAACAGCTTCTCGTTGCAGTCACGCAGGCTTTGCGGCTTGTTGACCACCAGCACGCCAGCGTTCTCGGCTTGCTCCAGCAGGTAAGTGGAGTAGACGAACTCCATGTCGAACGGCGGATCCTTGCGCATCAGAATCACGTCCAGGTCGCTCAGCAGTGCGTCGGATTCGGCGCCCAGCTCGAACCACTTGTGCGGGTCGGCGAAGACTTTCAGCGGACGCATCCGCGCGCGCGCCTGGCCCTCGGCCTGATACAAATCGCGCTGTTCCATATAGAACAGTTCCCAGCCACGCTTTTGCGCGGCCAACAGCATGGCCAGCGAGCTATCCTTTTTATAGGAGATGCTGGCGATAGGATCCATGACAATCCCGACGCGAACGCTCATGGGGTTTTCCTCGAAATTGGGGTGGAAAGTGCGATGAAAAAGTGGCGTCAGAGTGGCGCTGAGTGGGTTCCCGGTCAAGGAAAAACCACCGCACAGGTCACCCGATAGATTGGACGGGGAGACTGTGCTAAAAAGGCTRCCATGCCGTCTTGGCCCTTGAGTATCAAGGGTTTCGGGCCGCAAACGGACAAATTGATTCACAAAGGCGACGGTAGAGCCCCTATGGAACAGCATTCCAGCGCCTTGAAGGTCATGGTGATCGATGATTCGAAAACGATTCGTCGCACCGCCGAAACGCTGTTGAAAAACGTGGGCTGTGAAGTCATCACCGCAATCGATGGTTTCGATGCCCTGGCCAAGATTGCCGACAATCACCCAGGCATCATCTTTGTCGACATCATGATGCCGCGTCTGGATGGCTATCAGACCTGCGCGTTGATCAAGAACAACAGTGCGTTCAAGTCCACGCCAGTGATTATGCTGTCGTCCAGGGACGGGTTGTTCGACAAGGCCAAGGGGCGGATCGTCGGCTCCGACCAGTTTTTGACCAAGCCTTTCAGCAAGGAAGAACTGCTGAACGCGATTCAGGCCCACGTACCGGGCTTTGCTGTCGTTTCGCCGCAGTAGGACACGCACAGTGACGCTCGGCCAGTGGGCCTTGCGTCGACAAGAATGGGGAAGACCATGGCACGTATTCTGATCGTCGATGATTCGCCGACCGAAATGTACAAACTGACCGGCATGCTCGAAAAGCACGGTCATGAAGTGTTGAAAGCCGAAAACGGCGCCGACGGCGTGGCCCTGGCCCGTCAGGAAAAACCCGACGCGGTACTGATGGACATCGTCATGCCCGGCCTCAATGGTTTCCAGGCGACCCGTCAGCTGACCAAAGACCCGGAAACCGGGCACATCCCGGTGATCATCATCACCACCAAGGATCAGGAAACCGACAAAGTCTGGGGCACGCGCCAGGGCGCCAAGGACTACCTGACCAAACCGGTCGATGAAGACACCCTGATCAAGACGCTGAACAACGTGCTGGCCGGTTGATCGTCCGGCCATGACCGAGTCGCTGACGGCCTTCGAACTGCTGCTGCAGATTGATCAACGTTGTCGTCTGCTGGCGGCGGACCTGCCGTCCCAGCCGACTCGACAGGACAGCTGGAGCGGCATCGGTTTTCGCTTGGGCGAGCACGGGTACGTCGCGCCCATGGGCGAAGTCAGCGAAGTCCTGCACGAACCGCGCGTTACCCAAATGCCGGGGGTCAAGCCCTGGGTCAAGGGCGTAGCGAACCTGCGTGGGCGGCTGCTGCCGATCATGGATGTGTACGGCTTCTTTTATGGTTATGAGGCCGGCCATGAACTGTCGGCCCTGCGCAAGCAGCGGCGGATACTGGTGGTGGAGCACAACGACGTGTTCGCCGGGTTGCTGGTCGATGAGGTCTTCGGCTTGCAGCACTTTGCCCAGGACAGCCTGGAGCCGGTGCCCATGGACGAGCTGCAGGGGCCGATCGCGCCGTTCGTCAAAGGCCGCTTTCAGCGTGAACAGAATTGGCAGGTGTTCAGCCCGTTTGCGTTGGCGCAGTCGCAAGGTTTCATGAATGTAGCGCTGTAGCCGGGGAGTAGGTTGAATTGGGCAGGACAGGCGAGGACCGATGATTAAAGCAAACGCAGGTACGCCGGAAGGGTCGCGCAGCCGGTCGCAGATCATCGTGCTGTTCATCGCGCTGATCATCTTCATCATGCTGCTGTTCGCCAACTTCGCGTACCTCAACACCCAGGCGAATTACGACAAGCAGTACATCGGCCACGCCGGTGAGCTGCGGGTGCTGTCGCAACGCATCGCCAAGAACGCCACCGAAGCCGCCGCTGGCAAGGCCGCGGCGTTCAAGTTGCTCAGCGATGCGCGCAACGACTTCGCCCTGCGTTGGGGCTATCTGAAGAAAGGCGATCCCTCCACCGGCCTGCCGCCGGCACCGTCCACCGTGCGCCCGGAAATGCGCGCGGTACAGCTGGATTGGGAGCGGCTGCTGAAAAACACCGACGCCATTCTCTCCAGCGAACAGACCGTGTTGTCATTGCATCAAGTCGCCGCGACGCTGGCCGAAACCGTGCCGCAATTGCAGGTCGAGTACGAAAAGGTCGTCGAAACCCTCCTGCAACGTGGCGCCCCGGCCGCTCAGGTGGCGATGGCCCAGCGTCAGTCGCTGCTGGCCGAGCGGATTCTCGGTGCAGTGAACACCGTGCTGTCCGGCGACGAAAACTCGCAGCAGGCCGCCGACGCCTTCGGTCGCGATGCGGCGCGTTTTGGCCAGGTGCTCAACGGCATGCTTCAGGGCAATGCGGCGCTGAAAATCAGCCAGGTCGAAGACCGCGATGCCCGTGCCCGGTTGACCGAGATTTCCGAACTGTTCGAATTCGTCTCGGGTTCGGTGGACGAAATCCTCGAAACCTCGCCGGAGCTGTTCAAGGTCCGCGAATCGGCCAGCAACATTTTTACCCTGTCGCAAACCCTGCTCGATGAAGCTTCGCACTTGGCCAGCCGTTTCGAAAACCTCGCCGGCGGGCGCAACACCGATACCATCGGCGGCTACGTGCTGGGTTTGCTCGCGTTGATGTCGATCATTCTCATTGGCCTGGTGATGGTGCGCGAAACCAACCGTCAGTTGCGTGAAACCGCTGAGAAGAACGAGCGCAATCAGAGCGCGATCATGCGCCTGCTGGACGAAATTGAAGACCTGGCCGACGGTGACCTGACCGTGACCGCCTCGGTGACCGAAGACTTCACCGGGACCATCGCCGACTCGATCAACTATTCCGTCGACCAGTTGCGCGATCTGGTGGCGACCATCAACCTCACCGCCGGCCAGGTCGCCGCCGCCGTGCAGGAAACCCAGGCCACCGCGATGCACCTGGCCCAGGCCTCGGAGCATCAGGCGCAGCAGATTTCCGAAGCCTCCATGGCGATCAACGACATGGCCGAGTCCATCGATCAGGTCTCGGCCAATGCCGCCGAATCCTCAGCGGTGGCCGAGCGCTCGGTGGAAATTGCCAACAAGGGCAACGAAGTGGTGCACAACACCATCCACGGCATGGACAATATTCGCGAACAGATCCAGGACACCGCCAAGCGCATCAAGCGCCTCGGTGAGTCTTCTCAGGAAATCGGCGACATTGTCAGCCTGATCGATGACATTGCCGATCAGACCAACATCCTCGCCCTCAACGCGGCCATTCAGGCGTCCATGGCCGGTGACGCCGGGCGCGGTTTTGCGGTGGTGGCCGACGAAGTACAGCGGCTGGCCGAGCGCTCGTCCGCGGCGACCCGGCAGATCGAAACGCTGGTGCGGGCAATTCAGACCGACACCAACGAAGCGGTGATTTCCATGGAGCAGACCACCACCGAAGTGGTGCGCGGCGCGCGTCTGGCGCAGGATGCCGGAGTGGCCCTGGAAGAAATCGAAGGCGTATCGAAGACCCTCGCGGCATTGATCCAGAGTATTTCCAACGCCGCGCAGCAACAGACGTCTTCGGCCGGCCAGATTTCCCTGACGATGAACGTGATCCAGCAGATCACCACGCAGACCTCGTCCGGCTCCACCGCCACTGCCGAGAGCATTGGCAACCTGGCGAAAATGGCCAGCCAGCTGCGGCGTTCGGTGTCCGGTTTCACCTTGCCGGCCAAGCCTGCGCAAGCTGCGGACAACGCTTGAACCGCCTCAGGGCGTATGCATTTGATTGGAGTAGTTATGGGTGATCGGCACGACTATGTGGCCCTCGAATGGGTCAAGGGCGAGATTGCCGAAACGCTGAAGCAGGCTCATCGGGCGATCGAAACCCTGATCGACGACCCGCAGGCGACGCACGCGCTGAGTGAGTGCCTGGCCTGTGTCCATCAGGTGCACGGCAGTTTGCAGATGGTCGAGTTCTACGGCGCGGCGCTGCTCGCCGAAGAGATCGAGCAACTGACCAGCGCCTTACAGCAGAACCGCATCAGCCATCGCGACGAGGCCATTCGTCTGCTGCTGCATGCCCTGGGGCAATTGCCGACTTACCTCGACCGGGTGCAAGGCGCCCGGCGTGACCTGCCGCTGGTGGTGTTGCCGCTGATCAACGACCTGCGCAGTGCCCGTGGCGAAAGCCTGTTGTCGGAAACCAGCCTGTTCAGCCCGCAACTTCCGGAACTGCCGCCCCTGAGCGAAGAGGCCCTGGCGCTGCTGGAACCGTCCGACTTGCCGAATGTGCTGCGCAAGTTGCGGCAAATGCTGCAGATGGCGCTGGTCGGCTTGCTGCGCGAGCAGGATGACGAAACCCACTTGGCTTACCTGGCCAGGGTTTTTGCACGCCTTGAAGGGCTGTGCGGCAATGCGCCGCTGAGCCCGTTATGGCACGTCGCTTCGGCGCTGGTCGAAGGCATGCGCAATGGCTCGATCGCCAACAGCCCCGCGTTGCGCAGCCTGTTCAAGGAGGCCGACAAAGAGCTCAAGCGTCTGCTCGAGCAAGGCATGCCCGCGATCAATCAACCGGCACCGCCAGAGCTGCTCAAGAGTTTGTTGTTCTATATTGCCAAGGCCGAACACCCCACCGGGCAGATGCTGACCATGAAAGATCGCTACTCACTGGACGACGCGCTACCCGACAGTGCGATGGTCGATGAAGAACGGGCGAGGCTGGCCGGCCCTGATCGCGATGCCATGCGTTCGGTATTGGCGGCGTTGTGCGAAGAGCTGGTGCGGGTCAAGGAGCGCCTGGACCTGTTCGTGCGCAGCGACCGCCAGCGCACCTCGGACCTCGAAAGCCTGCTGGCGCCGCTGCGGCAAATCTCCGACACCCTGGCGGTGCTCGGTTTCGGCCAGCCGCGCAAGGTCATCATCGATCAACTGGCGGTGGTGCTGAGCCTCGCCCAGGGCCAGCGCGAACCTAACGACGCGACCCTCATGGACGTCGCCGGGGCCTTGCTCTACGTCGAAGCGACCCTGGCCGGCATGGTCGGCACCGTGGAGCCGGAAAGCCAGGAAGACAGCCGTCTGCCGACCACCGACCTGACGCAGATCCACCAGATCGTGATCAAGGAAGCGCGCATCTGCCTGCAGCAGGCCAAGGACATGATCGTCGACTACATCGACGCCGACTGGGACCGTCAGCATTTGCAACCGTTGCCGGCATTGCTGACCCAAGTGCGCGGTGCGCTGGCGATGATTCCGTTGGCCCGCGCGGCGAGCCTGGTCGAGGCCTGTAACGGTTTCATCCGCGAGCATCTATTGGTGGACCCGGGGCAGCCCGGCTGGCAGCAACTGGACAGCCTGGCTGACGTCATCACCAGCATCGAGTATTACCTGGAGCGTCTCAGCGACGACCCCGAAGCGCCCGGTGAACAACTGCTCGACGTTGCGGAAAAAGGCCTGGCCGCACTCGGCTGTTTCCCCAGCGAACAGCACGTGCCGAAGCTTGAGGATGTGCTCAGCCCCAGTGAAGCCCTGGTGATGCAGGACATGCAGGAGCTGGACGACCCCGAAACCGTCCAGTCGTTGGCCGATGTACTGGCCAGCCCGGTGTCGTCCGTCAACCCGCCGGCACTGACGATGCCCGGTAGTCTGTTGCCGCCGCCCGCCGATGAACAACCGGTGGACGATGAACTGCGGGAAGTCTTCCTCGAAGAAACCGACGAAGTTCTGGAAATCCTCCAGGAGTACCTGCCGCGCTGGTCGGCCAATCCCGACAGCACATCGGTTTTGAGTGAATTACGCCGCGCCTTCCACACCCTCAAGGGCAGTGGCCGGATGGTCCGCGCGTTGGTGCTGGGCGAGCTGGCCTGGGCGGTGGAAAACCTGCTCAACCGCGTGCTTGAACACAGCGTTGCACCTTTGCCTGCAGTGCAGCAACTGGTGGGCGACGCGCTGAAGTTGCTGCCGGAACTGGTGGCCGAGTTCGCCGCCAACGCCCAGCGCCAGCGCAACGATGTCGATCAATTGGCCGCCCGCGCCCATGCCCTCGCCAAGGGTTATGAACCGCTGTCCGATGAGGACGCGCAGGATGTCGCGGCGCTCGATCCGCTGTTGCTGGAGATCTTCCGCAACGAAGCCGAAACCCATTTGAACAGCCTCAATCGCTTCCTCGATCAGGCTGCCGAGCACGTACCGCTGCAGGCCAGTGACGAGTTGCAGCGAGCCTTGCACACCCTCAAGGGCAGCGCGTCGATGGCCGGCGTGCTGCCGATTGCCGAGCTGGCGGCGTCGCTGGATCAACTGGCCCGGGAGTACAAGGCGCACCGGATTGCCCTCGACCTGGACGAAGTCGAGTTGCTGCTGGAAGCCGAAGGCTTGTTCCGCCTGGGGCTGCGACAGCTCAAGAGCGACCCGCTGGCCGAAATCCCCGGCGCCCGTTCGTTGATTGAACGCACCCGGACATTGCTGGCCGAACATTTGCAAAGTCTGTCGAGCGCGCCCGGCACGGGGCTGCGGATCAAACGCGACCCGCAACTGATCAACAACTTCCTCGCCCAGGGCATGGACATCCTGCTGGACGCCGAAAGCCTGTTGCAGCGCTGGCAGCAGCATCCCGGCGAGCGCCAGGAACTCAGCGCACTGCTGGACGAATTGACGACACTCGGCGAAGGCGCGCACCTGGCCGACCTGCATCCGGTGGATGAACTCTGTGAAGCCTTGCTCGATCTCTATGGCGCTGTGGAAGAAAGCAGCCTGGCGGTCAGCGACAGGTTCTTCCACGAAGCACAAAGTGCCCACGAAGCGCTGATCAACATGCTCGATGAACTGGCTGCCGGCCAGGAAGTCACTGCGCAACCGCAGCGGGTGCGGGCCTTGCGCGACTTGCTGGATGAGAGTCTCGACCCATCCGCCATGGGCCTGATTCGCAGTGATGGCAGCCGCACCCTGAGTATTCGAGAACTGGGCAGCGCCACGGCCGAGCTGGAGCAGGCCGCGACTGAGGTGGATCTGGACGACGAAATCGTTTCGATCTTTCTTGAGGAAGCGGTGGATATCCTTGAAAGCGCCGGCCAGGCCTTGCAACGCTGGTTGAGCGACCCGGAAAACGCCGCGCCGCTACTGTCTTTACAGCGCGATTTGCACACCCTCAAGGGCGGTGCGCGGATGGCCGAGGTCGAGCCGGTCGGCGATCTGGCCCATGAACTGGAAAGCCTTTACGAAGGCCTGGTGGACCGCCGTTACAGCCACAGCGAAGCGCTGGCGCAGTTGCTGCAACAGAGCCATGACCGACTGGCCGTGTTCCTCGAACAGTTGCAGCACAACCGTCCGTTGGGCGATCCGGGCGAATTGATCGAGGCCATTCGTGAGTTTCGTCTGGGTAATGCCGGCAGTGCCGAGGTGATCGAACCGGCGGCCAGCAACGACTCGCCGGGGCATGATCCCGAGCTTCTGGAAATCTTCCTCGAAGAAGGTTTCGACATCATCGAAAACTCCGGCGCGGCGCTGTTGCGCTGGCAGGCCGAGCCTTCGAATCGTCAGGAAGTGGAAACCCTGCTGCGCGACCTGCATACCCTCAAGGGTGGCGCGCGAATGGTGGAAATCGCGCCGATCGGCGACCTGGCCCATGAGCTGGAATTCCTCTACGAAGGCTTGTCCGCTGGCGCGCTGCAACCGACCGCGGCGCTGTTCACGCTGTTGCAAAGCAGCCATGACCGACTGGCGCAGATGCTCGACGCCACTCGCGCCGGTCAGCCACTTCCACCGGCCGATCAGCTGATCGAGGCGATCAAGAATTTCAGCCACCCGGCGGTGCCCGAAACACCGACACCGGTGGCGATGCCCGCAGCGCCCAAAGCCGAGCCAGCCGCGTTGCAACCCGAAGGCGCCGACACGGTCAAGGTCTCGGCGGAGTTGCTCGACGACCTGGTCAACCTGGCCGGGGAGACTTCGATCTTCCGTGGCCGTATCGAACAACAGGTCAACGATGCGCGGGTGGCCCTGAGCGAAATGGAAACCACCATCGAGCGCATGCGCGACCAGTTGCGCCGCCTCGATACCGAAACCCAGGGGCGGATTCTCAGCCGTCAGCAAGTCGAGGCCGAGCGCCTGGGTTATGAAGAGTTCGACCCGCTGGAGATGGACCGCCACTCGCAGTTGCAACAGCTGTCGCGGGCATTGTTCGAGTCCGCCTCCGACCTGCTTGACCTCAAGGAAACCCTCGACCGGCGCAATCAGGATGCGGAAAACCTGCTGCAACAGCAGGGCCGCATCAACACCGAATTGCAGGAAGGCCTGATGCGCACGCGCATGGTGCCGTTCGAGCGAATGCTGCCGCGTTTGAAGCGCATCGTCCGTCAGGTTTCCAGCGAGCTGGGCAAGGATGTGGAGTTCATCGTCGGCAACGCCGAAGGCGAGATGGACCGCAATGTCCTCGAGCGCATGGCCGCGCCGCTGGAACACATGCTGCGCAACGCCGTTGACCATGGGCTGGAATCGGCCGAGGTGCGGATCGCGGCCGGTAAACCGGCCCAGGGCAAGATCACCCTCGACTTGTCGAGAGAGGGCGGCGACATCATTTTCGACATCTGCGACGACGGTGCCGGCGTGCCGCTGGACGCCGTGCGGCGCAAGGCGATCAAGCGCGGCTTGCTCGCCCCGGACAGCGACATCAGCGATCGCGACGTGCTGCAATTCATCCTGCAACCGGGGTTTTCCACCGCCGAGAAAATCACCCAGATCTCCGGGCGTGGCGTCGGCATGGACGTGGTTCACGAAGAAGTCCGGCAGCTCGGCGGGACCATGAGCATCGACTCGACGTCGGGGCAGGGCGTGCATTTCCGGATTCGCCTGCCGTTCACCGTGTCGGTCAACCGCGCGCTGATGGTGCAGTGCGGGGAGGATCAATATGCGATCCCGCTGAACACCATCGACGGCATCGTTCGCGTGCTGCCCAACGAACTCGAAGGGCACTACCGGCTCGATCCACCGAGCTACGAATACGCCGGGCAACGCTATGAGCTGTGCTACCTCGGCGATCTGCTGAAAACCAGTACCCGCCCGAAACTGCTGGGCCAGAGCCTGCCGTTGCCGGTATTGCTGGTGCAGTGCAACGAACGGCACGTTGCGGTGCAGGTGGACGCCATGGCCGGCACCCGGGAAATCGTGGTCAAAAGCCTCGGCCCGCAATTTGCCGCAGTGCAGGGTTTGTCCGGTGCGACGATTCTCGGCGATGGTCGGGTGGTGCTGATTCTCGACTTGCTGGCGCCGATCCGCGCGATGCAAGCGCAGGTGCCGCAACGACCGGTGACACAGGACGTCGAGCCCGAGGCGCAACGGCCGTTGCTGGTGCTGGTGGTCGACGATTCGGTCACCGTGCGCAAGGTCACCAGTCGTCTACTGGAACGCCACGGCATGAACGTGCTGACCGCCAAGGACGGTGTCGACGCCATGTTGCTGCTGGAAGAACACATGCCCGACCTGATGCTGCTGGACATCGAAATGCCACGCATGGACGGCTTCGAAGTGGCGACCCAAGTGCGCGCCGACGAACGCTTGCAGCATCTGCCGATCATCATGATCACCTCCCGCACGGGTCAAAAACACCGCGACCGCGCCATGGCCATCGGCGTCAACGACTACCTCGGCAAGCCGTATCAGGAATCGGTGCTGCTCGACAGCATCGCCCGCTGGAGCAAAACCCATGCATGAGCACCGCTCCAGCAACCTCACCGGTTTGCTGCTGCCCCTGGCCGACCGCAACCTGATCCTGCCCAACGTCGCCGTCGCCGAACTCATCGACTATCAGCCGGGGGCTTTCGATCTCGATACACCGCCGTGGTACCTGGGGCGGGTGACCTGGCGCGAACGGCAGATTCCACTGCTCAGTTTCGAGTCGGCGTGTGGCAACAAAGTGGTGATCGGGGAACGGGCGCGGATCGTCATCCTCAATGCCCTTGGCGGGCGGCCTGAGTTGAAGTTCATTGCGCTGCTGGTGCAGGGGATTCCGCGTTCTTACAAGCTCGACAGTCAGTTGAGTTATGTTGACGTGCCGTTGTGTTCGCTGGAGAAGGCGGCGGTGCAGGTGGGGGAGCAAGTGGCCAAGGTGCCTGACTTGCTCGCGCTGGAAGACCTGCTTGTGAATGCGGGTCTGGTCTGACCGGACCCTGTGGCGAGGGAGCTTGCTCCCGCTGGGTCGCGAAGCGGCCCCAAAACCTGTCATCGATGTGTGTCAGGTACACCAAGCACAATGGTTTTACGACTGCTTCGCAGCCGAACGGGAGCAAGCTCCCTCGCCACAGGGGGTTGTGCGTTAAACCCCGGCCCGAGCCTTCATCTGCAACGACTCATGATGATCCAGCACCCGCTCCACCAACAACTGCACGCCATCTGCCAAACGGCTGAGCGCCAAGGCTACAGAGCGGCGTGAGCCTTCCACATCGTCCGCGAGGTCAGCAGCAATGGCGCTGATGGACAGCAGGTCTTCGGAGGCATTGGCCAGAAGGGCTTCGGTGTCGATATCGGGGGAGACGCTGAAGAGGCGGAGTTTGCGGCGTTTGGCCGGTTTTTCGTGGAGCGGAGGGAAGTAATGGGAGAAGGCGCGGTCGGCGGCTTCCTTCATTTTTTCTGCATCGAGTGATGCTTGGGAATCGACGCCGGTTTCCGGGGGATTGGGAGTAGCTTTGAACATAGTGAATCACCGTATAGGGTTGGAGCTGGCCCATTCGGTTTCCAAGACGAAGGGGTGACAGCTGTACGCAGGCTGGAAACCCGGGGTACGGCAACCCGGTCGACCCGAAGGTCTCCCGCGCACAGCCGCCATAACGGAGTGCACACTTTGAAAGGTGCGCAAGCATACGTTATGAAGGGCGCTTTGGCGCCAGTAACTCATCGGGGTTTCCAGTCCCGGTCGCTGAATTGGCAGCGACACACAAACGATAAAGATCAGCTCAAAAGCGCACCAGTCAGTGGCTTCCGGCATTGCTGTAGGCAGCGACGCACGACTGTGTAGCCTCACACCGTTCCTGCTGACATACCTTTAAACACAAAACCCCAAGCGGTCGGACCTTTCTGTGGCGAGGGAGCTTGCTCCCGCTGGGTTGCGAAGCAGCCCCAAAACCTGCAATCGAGGTGTATCAGGTACACCGAGAACAATGGTTTTACGACTGCTTCGCAGCCGAACGGGGGCAAGCCCCCTCGCCACAAAGGTTTCTGCATTAGGTTGAAGATTCCCAAAAAGGGACCTATCGTTCCTTTTTTGGGACTTATCGGTCGTTGCCGTGAAAAACCTGTCATTGAGCGAAGCCTTGTTCACCACCACCCAGCAAAAAGTGCTCGGCCTGCTGTTTGGTAAACCCGACCGAAGTTTTTACGCCAACGAGATCGCCCGCTGGGCTCAAGTGGGTAAAGGCAGCCTCATGCGCGAGCTGGATCGGTTGCAGCGGGCAGGCGTGCTGACCATGACCCGTCAGGGCAACCAGACCCACTATCAAGCCAATCCCGACTGCCCGATCTATGCCGAACTGCTGGGCATTGCCCGCAAAACCTTTGGTATTACCGAGCCTCTGCGTCAGGCGCTTCAACCCTTTGCCGAACAGATCACCTGGGCATTTGTGTACGGCTCTATCGCCAAGGATCAGGCAAACGCATCCAGTGACATTGATCTCATGCTGATCGGCGAGGGCCTGCACTACAGTGAAGTGATGGAGCGGCTTATACCAATGGAGGAGCAGTTGGGCCGCGTCCTCAACCCGACGCTCTACACCCCCGACGACTGGGCCGCAAAACTGGCGGCTGAAAATAGTTTTGTCGTGCGGGTAGCGCAGCAGGACAAGATCAATCTGATGGGGGCAAACCCTTTGGAGTCCAAGGATGGGCAGCAACGAGAACCTGGAAAACCTGTTACGTAGTGGTGGACTGAAAGCTGAGCCGCCGGATCGCAAGGAATGCGAAGGGCTGATGCGTTCGGCTGTGGATCRATTGAAGGACGCCCAAACGTCTTCACTTTCCTTCGCGAGTCGTTTCGACCTGGCATACAACGCTGCCCATGCCCTTGCACTGACGGCTCTTCGTTTGTGCGGCTACCGTTCAGACAAACGCTATCTGGTGTTTCAGTGCCTGGTTCATACCGCTGATATTGGCAAAGTACAGGTTCGGCTATTCGCCCTGTGTCATGAGCGACGAAACCTGGCGGTGTTCGATCATTACGGTCAGCGTAATGATCCGTCTCTCTGCTTGATTGATGCCCCCCACCCAACACTCCTAAGGTGACTCCCACGACAGCGAACCCGTGGAGTGGTCATGACAACAACAATATCCCCCGACTCGCGATGGACGCGGCGGCGCAGCGAAAAGCAGCGGCGTCTCGAATTGGTGAAGGGGCTTGCCGACGGTGTGGTGTTGCCCACCGACAAGATCGTGGCGGCGCTGGAGGCGTTGATCTTGCCCGGCGACCGTGTGGTGCTGGAGGGCAATAACCAGAAGCAGGCGGATTTCCTTTCCCGCTCCCTGGCCAAGGCCGATCCGGGCAAGCTGCATGACTTGCACATGATCATGCCCAGTGTCGGGCGTTCCGAGCACCTGGACCTGTTCGAGCGCGGCATTGCCCGCAAGCTCGACTTCTCGTTCGCCGGTACCCAGAGCCTGCGCATCAGCCAGTTGCTCGAAGACGGTTTGCTGGAAATCGGCGCGATCCACACCTACATCGAGCTCTATGCGCGGCTGGTGGTGGACCTGATCCCCAACGTCGTGCTCTCGGCCGGTTTCATGGCCGACCGTGCGGGCAACATCTACACCGGCCCAAGCACCGAAGACACGCCCGCATTGATTGAACCGGCGGCGTTCAGCGACGGCATCGTCATCGTCCAGGTCAATCAACTGGTGGACGATGTCAGCGAGTTGCCGCGCGTGGATATCCCCGCGTCCTGGGTCGATTTCGTGGTGGTGGCGGACAAGCCGTTCTACATCGAACCGTTGTTCACCCGCGACCCACGCCACATCAAGCCTGTGCATGTGTTGATGGCGATGATGGCGATCCGCGGGATCTACGAAAAACAYAACGTCCAGTCGCTGAACCACGGCATCGGCTTCAACACCGCCGCCATCGAATTGATCCTGCCGACTTACGGCGAGTCCCTCGGCCTCAAGGGCAAGATCTGCCGCAACTGGACGCTCAATCCGCATCCAACCCTAATCCCGGCCATCGAAAGTGGCTGGGTCGAAAGCGTGCATTGCTTCGGCACCGAACTGGGCATGGAAAACTACATCGCCGCCCGGCCTGACGTGTTCTTCACCGGTCGCGATGGCTCCTTGCGCTCCAACCGGATGTTCAGTCAGCTCGCCGGGCAATACGCGGTGGACCTGTTCATCGGCGCGACCCTGCAAGTCGATGGCGATGGTCATTCTTCGACAGTGACTCGCGGTCGCCTGGCCGGTTTCGGTGGTGCGCCGAACATGGGGCACGACCCGCGCGGGCGTCGTCACGGCACGCCAGCCTGGCTCGACATGCGCCACACCGACGCGGCCGAGCCGATGCTCGAGCGCGGCAAGAAACTCGTGGTGCAGATGGTCGAGACCTTCCAGGAGGGCGGCAAACCGACCTTCGTCGAAACCCTCGACGCGGTGGAGGTGGCGAAGAAAAGCGGCATGCCGCTGGCGCCGATCATGATCTATGGCGACGACGTCACCCATCTGCTCACCGAAGAAGGCATTGCCTACTTGTACAAGGCTCGCTCCCTCGAAGAGCGCCAGGCGATGATCGCTGCTGTCGCCGGGGTGACCGCCATCGGCTTGCGCCACAACCCCAAAGACACCGCGCGCATGCGCCGCGAAGGCCTGATCGCCTTGCCCGAAGACCTCGGCATCCGCCGCACCGACGCCACTCGCGAACTGCTCGCAGCGAAAAGCGTGGCCGATCTGGTGGAATGGTCCGGTGGCCTCTACAACCCGCCCGCCAAGTTCAGGAGCTGGTAATGCACGTATTCAACCTGCAACCGAAAACGTTAACCCAGCCCTTGTCGATGCCCGAACGGCTGGCGGACCTGGCGGTCGACGCGCTGATCGACGAAGCGGACCTGTCGCCGAAACCGGCGCTGGTGGACCGTCGCGGCAATGGTGCGCACACCGATTTGCACCTCGGGCTGATGCACGCTTCGGCGTTGTCCCTGTGGCCGGCGTTCAAGGCAATGGCGGACGCGGCCATCGAGTTCGGCGAAGTCGGCCTGCCCCTGCGTGAAGCTGTCGGGTGCATTGGTCGTGAAGGCGAGCAAGTGATGCTCGCTACTACGGGCGGCGTGAACACCCATCGTGGGGCGATCTGGGCCTTGGGGCTTCTGGTCACTGCCGCCGCGCTGGAACCTGAATCCTGTGCCGCAAGCTCAATCGCTTTGCGCGCTGCACGCCTGGCCTTGCTCGACGACCGTTACTCGCCACGTCCTTTAAGCCACGGTGCCCAGGTCGCCCAACGCTACGGCGTTCGCGGTGCCCGTGAAGAGGCGCAGCTTGGTTTCCCGGCGGTGCTGCACCGTGGTTTGCCGCAACTAAAACGCAGCCGTGCTGCAGGCCATGGCGAACAGAACGCCCGGCTCGATGCTCTGCTGGCGATCATGACGACACTGGCCGACACCTGCGTCCTTTACCGCGCAGGCGAACAAGGCCTGCACACCATGCAACTCGGCGCGCAAGCCGTGCTCGATGCCGGCGGCAGCGCCAGCCTCGCCGGTCGCCGTCGTTTGCATGAGCTGGACCAACAATTAATCGCGTTGAATGCCTCGCCCGGTGGCGCTGCGGACTTGCTCGCAGCCTGCCTGTTCATCGACCGCATTGAGTCGCGCGACGGCATCTCCCAGGGAGCGTTTTGATGGAAACCTTATCCTTTGAATTCCCCGCCGGGCAGCCGCCACGGGGCAGGGCGCTGGTGGGCTGTGTGGGCTCGGGCGATCTGGAAGTGCTGATCGAACCAGGGCTGGCGGGCAAGTTGACGATCCAGGTGCAGACCTCGGTCAATGGCAGCGAACAACGCTGGCAGCATCTGTTCGCGCGGATGTTCGATGGCCAGACGCCGCCGGCGATGGCGATCGATATCCACGATTTCGGCGCCACCCCTGGCGTGGTGCGCTTGCGTCTGGAACAGGGCTTTGAGGAGATCGGTCATGACTGACAGCGCAGCGCTTCTCAACCCATTCCTTGAAAGGCAGAGCTTCGTCGAACTCGGTGCCCGGCAACGGGCAAAAGCGCTGCTCGATGCCGGCACCTTCCGCGAATTGCTCGACCCGTTTCAGCGCGTCATGTCGCCATGGCTGTCGCGCCAGGGCGTGGTGCCGCAAGCCGATGACGGGGTGGTGATCGCCAAGGGCAGCATTGGCGGTTTGCCGGTGGTGATCGCGGCCATCGAAGGCGCGTTTCAGGGCGGCAGCCTGGGTGAAGTCGGCGGGGCGAAGATTGCCGGTGCGCTGGAACTGGCCGCCGAGGATAACCGCAAAGGCATTCCCACCCGTGCCGTGTTGCTGCTGGAAACCGGCGGCGTGCGTTTGCAGGAAGCCAATCTCGGGCTGGCGGCGATTGCCGATATTCATGCGGCGATCGTCGATCTGCGCCAGTACCAACCCGTGGTTGGCGTGGTCGCTGGCAGCGTCGGCTGCTTTGGCGGGATGTCGATTGCTGCCGGGCTGTGCAGCTATTTGCTGGTGACCCAGGAGGCGCGCCTGGGCCTGAACGGTCCGCAAGTGATCGAACAGGAAGCCGGGCTTGAGGAATACGACTCCCGGGATCGTCCTTTCATCTGGAGCCTGACCGGTGGCGAGCAGCGTTTCGCCAGCGGTTTGGTGGATAGTTTTGTTGCCGACGATGTGGCGCAGGTGCAACAACAGGTCAGCCAATTGCTCAAGCGCGGTTTGCCAGCGCAGCAGCGCAGTCGTCAGGCCGAGTTGTACCTGCAACGGCTGGCTCGTCTGGACGCCGCACCGCAAATCGAGCCGTCAGTGGTTCGCGATCTGTATCAAGGAGAGCGCTCATGAGCACGTATTCCCTCAGAGGCCTGAACTGGTTCAACGCCTTGAGTGCAGGCGCAAAACCGGTGGAGGGTTTGCCGGCTTCATTGAAAGTGGCTGACGGCGTCTTGGGTGACCGGCCCGTTCGCTTCATCGCTGTGGTGGCTGATCCTGACAACCGGTTCGTTCGTGCGCGCAATGGCGAGGTCGGGCTGCTGGAAGGCTGGGGGTTGGCCAAGGCGGTGGATGACGTCATCACCGCTGATGCTGACAAAGCGCACAAACGCGCCTTGATCGCCATCGTCGATGTGCCGAGTCAGGCTTACGGTCGGCGCGAAGAAGCCCTTGGCATTCATCAGGCCCTGGCCGGTGCGGCGGACAGTTATGCCCGCGCCCGACTGGCCGGCCATGCGGTGATCGGTTTGCTGGTGGGCAAGGCGATGTCCGGGGCGTTTCTGGCTCACGGGTATCAGGCCAACCGGCTGATCGCGTTGCGCGATCCGGGGGTGATGGTGCATGCGATGGGCAAGGCGTCGGCGGCGCGGGTGACGTTGCGCAGTGTCGAAGAGCTGGAGGCGTTGGCCGCCAGCGTGCCACCGATGGCTTATGACATCGATAGTTTTGCCAGCCTGGGGTTGCTCTGGGAAACCTTGTCGGTGGAGCAGATCGAGCAGCCGACCGCAGCAGATTTGGCGCGAGTGAATGAATGCCTGAACCAGGCGATTGGCGATGTCGCTGCCAGCGGTCGCGATCTGAGCAGCCGCTTGGGCGCGAGTAACCGCGCAGCGTCGAGCAAGGTTCGTCAACTGCTGAGAGCGCAGTGGTGAAAACGTTTCTGGCCCACGACCTGCTTTGGGGGATGACCCCGGAGCAGTTGCCGGCGGATGCGCCTGGGTGGGTGGTCGAGTCGATCAGCGCGGGTCAGCCGGTGGTAGTCCGGCGCGCGATCACCGCGCCGGATCAGATCGCGGTCGGGGTGCGTGGGCGCTTGCGCGAGCAGCGTTATGCAACGTCGATGGCGATCGCGGTGATTTCGAATCGGGTAAGGCCGGAAGACCTTTGCCATGCAGAGTCGACTCGCGACCTGCCGGCCCTGCGAGCGCTGGCGCAACTGCGGCCGATGCTCGACGCCTGCGGTTGGGTGTGGGGTGTCAGCGGCAGCGCCGGGTTCGAATTGGCCAGCGGTTTTGCGGCGCTCCATGAGCGCAGCGACCTCGACTTGATCCTGCGTACACCGCAGCCGTTGAGCCGTACTCAAGCGCGGGCATTGATGATGCTTCTCGGCAGCGCCGAGTGTTTGGTGGACATGCAATTGCAGGCGCCGAATGGCGCTGTCGCCCTGCGCGAATGGGCTAGCCCGTCGCAACGGGTTCTACTCAAAAACGCCCATGAAGCGTGTTTGGTCAACGATCCCTGGAACCCGCAGGAGCAAGCAGCGTGAGCAGCTTGCTGGTGTTCCCCGGCCAGGGCGCGCAGCAGCCGGGCATGCTCCATCGTTTACCTTGGGAAACGCTGATCGAGGCCAGCGAGGTGCTTGGCGAAGACGTCTTGCTGCTCGATTCTGCCGAGGCGTTGCAGTCGACAAGGGCGGTTCAGCTGTGCCTGCTGATTGCCGGCGTCGCCGCTTCGCGTCAGTTATCAATGGCACCGGATTACGTGGCGGGACTGTCCATCGGTGCCTACCCGGCGGCGGTGGTTGCGGGCGCCTTGAGTTTCAGTGATGCGCTGCATCTGGTCAGCCTGCGCGGTGAGCTGATGCAGCAGGCTTATCCTCAGGGCTACGGCATGACCGCGATCATCGGTCTGGAATTGGCGACGGTGGAAGGGTTGCTGGCGCAGGTTCACAGTGTTGATACACCGGTTTACCTGGCCAACATCAACGCCGATAACCAGGTGGTGATTGCTGGCAGTGATTCGGCGATGAAAGCAGTTGCCGACCTGGCGCGCAGCCGTGGCGCCGGTCTGGCCAAGCGTCTGGCGGTCAGCGTGCCGTCCCATTGCCCGCTGCTGGAAACACCGGCGAAAACCCTGGCCGAAGCCTTCGCCAAGGTGCAATTGAAAACGCCGACCCTGGGTTACCTGAGCGGCAGTCGAGCCCGGCCCGTCATCAACACGGATGCCTTGCGCGACGACCTGGCGTTCAACATGTGCCGCGTCGTCGATTGGCGCGGTACGGTGCAAAGCGCTTACGAGCGCGGCGTGCGTTTACAGATCGAACTGCCGCCCGGTGCGGTGTTGACCGGGCTGGCGCGCCGGGTGTTCGAGCAGGGCACCGTGATTGCCTATGACGGTGCACGGCTCGATACCTTGCAGGCACTGTTGCGTGAGGAGGGAAGCCGCCAACCCTAGATCACCGACTCAGGTTGCGAACTACAAAAACAACAATTCCGACGATGCACTTTGAGGACTACAACAATGATTATTTACGGTGTGGCGCTGTTGGCGATCTGTACGCTGGCAGGGGTGATCATGGGTGACATGCTCGGCGTGTTGCTGGGTGTGAAATCCAACGTCGGCGGGGTCGGGATCGCGATGATCCTGCTGATTTGCGCGCGGTTGTGGATGCAAAAACGCGGCGGCATGACCAAGGATTGCGAGATGGGCGTCGGCTTCTGGGGCGCCATGTACATTCCGGTGGTGGTTGCCATGGCGGCGCAACAGAACGTGGTCACCGCCCTGCACGGCGGCCCGGTGGCGGTGCTGGCGGCGATCGGTTCGGTGGTGCTCTGCGGCTGCACCATTGCGTTGATCAGCCGAACCCACAAAGGCGAACCCTTGCCCGATGAACCGGTGGACATAACACCGGTCGGCACGCCAGTAGGAGGTCGCTGATATGTGGGAACTCATTGAGAAAGGCCTGGTAAATAACAGTCTGGTCACGGCATTCGCGTTTGTTGGCGTAATCATGTGGGTGTCGGTGATTCTGTCCAAGCGCCTGACTTTCGGGCGGATTCATGGCTCGGCGATTGCCATCGTCATCGGCCTGGTGCTGGCCTGGGTTGGCGGCACCATGACCGGCGGGCAAAAAGGCCTGGCGGATTTGTCACTGTTTTCTGGCATCGGTTTGATGGGCGGCGCCATGCTGCGTGACTTCGCCATCGTTGCCACGGCGTTCGAGGTGCAGGCCACCGAAGCGAAAAAGGCCGGGATGATTGGCGTCATCGCGCTGCTGCTGGGCACGATTCTGCCGTTCATTGTCGGGGCGAGCATTGCCTGGGTGTTCGGTTATCGCGATGCGATCAGCATGACCACCATTGGCGCGGGTGCGGTGACGTACATCGTCGGGCCGGTGACGGGTGCTGCGATTGGGGCCTCATCCGATGTGATGGCGCTGTCGATTGCCACCGGGTTGATCAAGGCGATTCTGGTGATGGTCGGCACGCCGGTGGCGGCGCGCTGGATGGGCCTGGATAACCCGCGCTCGGCGATGGTATTTGGCGGCTTGGCCGGGACTGTCAGCGGTGTGACCGCCGGGTTGGCGGCGACGGATCGGCGGCTGGTGCCGTATGGCGCGCTGACGGCGACGTTCCATACCGGGCTTGGATGCTTGCTTGGGCCTTCGTTGCTGTACTTCGTTGTTCGCGGGATCGTTGGTTAACGAATGACTGCTTCTTGTGGCGAGGGAGCTTGCTCCCGCTGGGCTGCGCAGTAGCCCCAACTTCTACCACCGAGGTGTATCAGGTAAATCCGGTGGCCTGGTTTTGCGGGCGCTCCGCACCCGAGCGGGAGCAAGCTCCCTCGCCACATTCAAGCCTGGCGATTGGCATACATCCGGCACTCCGCCAACAGCGCCAGCAAATTCGGATCACGCTCCTTGGCCTTGAGAAATACCACGCCAATGTGCTGCTGCAACCGGTACTTTTCCTGCAATGGAATCAGCTTCACCCGGTTCTCATACACCGCCGCAATCCGCCCCGGCAGCAACGCATAACCCACCCCCGAGCTGACCATGCTCAGCAGGGTGAAGATGTCGTTGACCTGCATCGCCACCTTCGGCTCGAACCCCGCCTGCTTGAACACCCGAATACCGTCCTGGTGCGTGGCAAAGCCTTGGGTCAAGGTGATGAACGTTTCGTCGCGCACCTCGGCCAGGTCGACTTCGCTCCGCTGGGCAAAGGGCGAGTCCGCCGGGGTGGCGAGGAAGATGTCATCGGAAAACAGCGGGATCTGTTCGCAGTCTGGGTCGTTGACGCTGTCGTCCAGTGACACCAGGATCGCGTCGACTTCCATGTTCTTGAGCTTGTACAGCAGGTCGATGTTCGAGCCCAGGATCAGGTCGATATTGAGTTCGCTACGGCGGATTTTCAGGCCCATGATCAGCTGCGGCACAGTCTTCACCGTCAGCGAATACAGCGAGCCGAGCTTGAAGCGTTCGGCGGAGAACCCGGCGGCTTCGCGGGTCAGACGCACGGTTTCGAGCACGTCCTGAATCAGCTTCTGCGCCCGCTCTTCCAGCACATAAGCGCTTTCCAACGGGGTCAGGTTGCGCCCTTCGTGCTTGAATAGCGGGCAACGCAAGGCGCTTTCCAGGGAGTGGATGGCGCGGTGCACGCTGACGTTGCTGGTCTGCAACTCGACGGCGGCGCGGGCCAGGTTGCCGGTGCGCATGAAGGCCAGGAACACTTCGAGTTTTTTCAGGGTCAACTCTTCATCGATCAACATGGGCCAGACTCTTATTCGAATGTCTCGATTGTGCCCAATTGGCTAACGTTTGGCTCGATGGCTTTCGTAGGGGGGCATTGTGTTCTGAAACATTGCGCTTTTAACCTTGAGGCCTGAGCCTTGCGCGCGGCGGTAATGAACGTAGAGGTGAGCAACACATGTATCACGGGGAAAGATTGAACGCCTGGACGCATTTGGTTGGGGCGGTGGCGGCATTGGTCGGGGGCGTGTGGCTGCTGGTGATCGCCAGTATGGATGGCAGTCCGTGGAAGATCGTCAGTGTGGCGATTTACGCGTTTACCTTGCTGGTGCTCTACAGCGCCTCGACCGTGTACCACAGCGTGCGTGGGCGCAAGAAAGCGATCATGCAGAAGGTCGATCACTTTTCGATCTACTTGCTGATCGCCGGCAGTTACACGCCGTTCTGCCTGGTGACCCTGCGCGGGCCATGGGGCTGGACCTTGTTCGGGATTGTCTGGGGGCTGGCGCTGATCGGTATCCTGCAAGAGATCAAACCGCGCTCGGAAGCACGGATTCTGTCGGTCGTGATTTACGCGGTGATGGGCTGGATCGTGCTGGTGGCGGTCAAGCCGTTACTGGCGGCACTGGGCCCTGTCGGCTTTACCTTGCTGGCGTCGGGCGGGGTGTTGTACACCGTGGGGATTATCTTTTTTGCCCTCGACCATCGTCTGCGCCACGCCCATGGGATCTGGCATCTGTTCGTGATAGCCGGGAGTTTGCTGCACTTTGTGGCGATTTGGTTCTACGTCTTGTGACTGCTTTTGTGGCGAGGGGGCTTGCCCCCTCGCCACAAGGCCCTAGAAGTCACCCCAGAGTTGTTGGGCCACCGCCAATGCCACCACCGGCGCGGTTTCGGTGCGCAGCACGCGCGGGCCGAGGCGGGCGGCGTGGAAACCGCCAGCCTTGGCCTGTTCGACTTCGACGTCGGACAAGCCGCCCTCCGGGCCGATCAGGAACGCCAGGCTTGCAGGTTTGGCGTGGCTCACCAGCGGCTCGGCCACCGGATGCAGCACCAGTTTCAATTCGGCCGCGGTCTGCTTCAACCAGTCAGCCAACAGCAATGGCGGATGAATCACCGGCACCCTTGAACGCCCACACTGCTCGCAGGCGCTGATCGCCACCTGACGCCAGTGCATCAGGCGTTTGTCGGCGCGTTCGTCCTTGAGGCGGACTTCGCAGCGGTCGGTGAAAATCGGCGTGATTTCGGTGACGCCCAGTTCGGTGGCTTTTTGAATCGCCCAGTCCATCCGCTCGCCACGGGACAAACCCTGGCCGAGATGGACCGCCAGCGACGACTCGACCTGACCGGTAAAGCTTTCATCGATTTGCACCACCACGCGCTTCTTGCCGACTTCCACCAGCGTGCCGCGAAACTCATGGCCCGAGCCGTCGAACAGTTGCACCGCATCACCCTCGGCCATGCGCAGCACACGGCCGATGTAATGCGCCTGGGCTTCGGGCAACTCGTGTTCGCCGGTGCTCAAAGGGGCGTCGATAAAGAAGCGGGACAGTCTCATCTTGGGTCTCTACGGTAAGTTCGGATCGAGTTGCTTTTGTGGCGAGGGAGCTTGCTCCCGTTCGAGCGCGAAGCGGTCGCAAGGTTTACCTGACACTCCTCAGTGTCAGGTTTTTGGGGCTGCTACGCAGCCCAGCGGGAGCAAGCTCCCTCGCCACAGGGTTACTACTCAGTGGCAGCTAGCCCGGATCGCGATAGCCCGGATGAAAGTCCTTCGGTACCGCCACGCTGACGCTGTCACGGGTGGCGATGTCGATGCCTTCGCTGGCCACTTCGGCCAGAAAATCGATCTGCTCCGGGGTAATCACGTAAGGCGGCAGGAAATACACCACGCTGCCCAACGGCCTCAGTAAAGCACCTCGTTGCAGTGCATGCTGGAACACGGTCAAACCGCGACGTTCCTGCCACGGGTAAGCGGTCTTGCTGGCCTTGTCCTTGACCATCTCGATCGCCAGCACCATGCCGGTCTGGCGCACTTCAGAGACGTTCGGGTGATCGGCCAGGTGCGCGGTGGAGGAGGCCATGCGCTGGGCCAGGGCCTTGTTGTTCTCGATGACGTTGTCTTCTTCGAAGATATCCAGCGTCGCCAATGCCGCCGCGCAGGCCAGTGGATTGCCGGTATAGCTGTGGGAATGCAGGAAGGCGCGCAGGGTCGGGTAGTCGTCGTAGAACGCGCTGTAGACCTCATCGGTGGTCAGGCAGGCCGCCAACGGCAGGTAACCGCCAGTCAGGGCCTTGGACAGGCAGAGGAAGTCCGGGCGGATACCAGCCTGTTCGCAGGCGAACATTGTGCCGGTACGACCGAAGCCGACGGCGATTTCATCGTGGATCAGGTGCACGCCATAACGATCACAGGCGTCGCGCAGCAGCTTGAGGTACACCGGGTGATACATGCGCATGCCGCCGGCGCCCTGAATCAGCGGCTCCAGAATCACGGCGGCCACGGTATCGTGGTTGTCGGCCAGGGTCTGCTCCATGGCGGCGAACATGTTGCGTGAGTGTTCTTCCCAGCTCATGCCCTCGGGGCGCAGGTAGCAATCGGGGCTCGGCACCTTGATGGTGTCCATCAGCAGGGCTTTGTAGGTTTCGGTAAACAGCGGCACGTCGCCCACTGCCATCGCCGCCATTGTCTCGCCGTGGTAGCCGTTGGTGAGGGTGACGAAGCGTTTCTTGTTCGGCTGGCCGCGGTTGAGCCAGTAGTGAAAGCTCATTTTCAGCGCGACTTCGATGCACGATGAACCGTTATCGGCGTAGAAACACCGGGTCAGGCCTTCGGGCGTCATCTTCACCAGACGCTCGGACAGCTCGATCACCGGCTGATGGCTGAAACCGGCGAGGATCACGTGTTCCAGCTGATCGACCTGATCCTTGATGCGCTGGTTGATCCGCGGGTTGGCGTGGCCGAACACATTGACCCACCAGGAGCTGACGGCGTCGAGGTAGCGTTTGCCTTCGAAGTCTTCCAGCCACACGCCTTCACCGCGCTTGATCGGGATCAGCGGCAGCTGTTCGTGGTCTTTCATCTGGGTGCAGGGATGCCATAACACGGCGAGATCGCGTTCCATCCACTGTTTATTCAGGCCCATTTTCTGTCTCCTCGAGGCTACCCGTGACGTAGGCGGGTAAACAATCGCGCAAGCCTATGCAATGCGCGTCACGGGGACAACCCATTGTGTCGATTGAGCTACTTTGTATAGGACGATAGACGTCGCTGGCGGCGTTTTGATGGCTGACGTATTCTTCGCGGCTCTTTGAGTCGTCTGACTCGTAAAACCGCTATTTTCTCGTGTATTTCCGGAGTTCTCTGAATGTCTGCTGGTTGGCTGCGCGCCTGTGCGCTGGTGATGTTAGGACTGTTCAGCGTTTCGGCGCTGGCCAAGGATAAAACAGCGATCGTGGTCGGCGGCGGGCTTTCGGGCCTCACCGCGGCGTACGAACTGCAGAGCAAAGGCTGGCAGGTCACCCTGCTGGAAGCCAAACCGACCCTGGGCGGTCGTTCCGGCATGGCCACCAGCGAGTGGATCGGCAACGACAAGACCCAACCGGTTTTGAACAAGTACATCTCGACGTTCAAGCTGAGCACCACGCCAGCCCCCGAGTTCGTGCGGACCCCGGGTTACCTGATCGACGGTGAATACTTCAGCGCCGCCGATCTGGCGACCAAACAGCCGGCCACCAGCGACGCGCTGAAACGCTACGAAAAAACCCTGGATGACCTGGCGCGCTCGATCGAAGACCCGCAAAACCCGGCCGCCAACAGCACGCTGTTCGCCCTGGACCAGATCAACGTGGCCAACTGGCTCGATCGCCTGAATCTGCCAGCCACTGCGCGTCAGTTGGTGAATCAGGAGATTCGTACCCGTTACGACGAACCTTCGCGCCTGTCGCTGCTGTATTTTGCCCAACAAAGCCGCGTCTACCGTGGCATTGCTGACCGTGATCTGCGCGCCTCGCGCCTGCCCGGCGGCAGTCCGGTGTTGGCCCAGGCCTTCGTCAAGCAACTGAAAACCATCAAGACCAGTTCCCCGGTTTCGTCCATTACCCAGGACAAGGATGGCGTGAGTGTCAAGGTCGGCAGCGTTGGCTATCAGGCGGACTACGTCGTGCTGGCCGTGCCGTTGCGCGCACTGAGCAAGATCCAGATGACTCCGGCGCTGGACGCCCAGCACATGGGCGCCATCAAGGGCACCAACTACGGCTGGCGTGACCAGATCATGCTGAAGTTCAAGACGCCAGTGTGGGAAAGCAAGGCGCGCATGTCTGGCGAGATCTACAGCAACGCCGGTCTGGGCATGTTGTGGATCGAGCCGGCCTTGAAGGGCGGCGCCAACGTGGTGATCAACATTTCCGGCGACAACGCGCGGGTGATGCAGGCCTTTGGCGACAAGCAAATGGCCGATCAGGTGCTGATTCGTCTGCACGCCTTTTATCCACAGGCACGCGGTTCGTTCACCGGTTATGAAATCCGCCGCTACAGCACCGACCCATCAATGGGCGGCGCTTACCTGGCCTTCGGTCCGGGGCAGATCAGCAAATACTGGCGCCTGTGGGAGCGTCCGCTGCAACGTGTAGCCTTTGCCGGCGAACACACTGACACCTTGTACCCAGGCACCCTGGAAGGCGCCTTGCGCACCGGTCAGCGTGCAGCCAGTCAGCTGGAAGACCTGGCAGCGGGCAAATCGTTTGAACCGGCGAAAGTTGTGCCGGCAGCGACCGCTGCGGCGGCAGGCGCGGTAGTGGCGAAGAAAGGCAATTTCTTCAGCAACATGTTCGGTGGTTCGTCCGATAAAGCGGCCGACAAGGCAGAACCTGCGAAGGTTGAAGCGAAAGCTGAAGAGACCAAGCCTGGCTTCTTCTCGCGGATGTTTGGTGGTGGCTCCGACAAGGCTCCGGCCAAGGCGCCAGAACCCGTGGCCCCCGTTGCTCCGGCACCCGCGCCAGTTGCTGCGCCGGCTCCGGCACCTGCACCGGTTGAGGCACCGAAGCCAGTGGTGCCGGCGCAAGCCGAGCCGGTGAAGAAAGCACCGGCCAAAGCGCCAGTGAAAAAGCCTGCTGCCAAAACCGGGGCCAAAAAGGCTCCGGCCAAGGCAACGGCGAAAAAGGCTGAGCCAGTGAAGAAACCAGTGGCGAGTACCGCTGCGAAGGCACCGGTGGCGACTGAAACCAAGACACAGTAAGTCTTGGGATCAAAAAAAGCGCGGCAGAGATGCCGCGCTTTTTTTATGTCTTTGCACCCTCGTAGAGGCCGGCTGATTCTTTGGTACTAAGGTAGATCGACGATATGGACTTCGTCGCCTTGGTAGTCGCTGATATAGGCGCAGTTATGATGATCAAGAACCATATGATGCGGGTCGATAGCCCCAGGGATGGGAAACCTGCGAACAATCTTATGGGTGGCGGTATTCACTTCCACGACCTCTTTTTCGGTGTGATCAACGGCGTAAGCGTTCTTTTTGCTAAACACTATTTCCCCTTCGCAAGCCACAAAATCGAAATGCCGGGTGGTCAGTGACCGGGTGTCCAACACGGTYAGTCTTCGAGCGTCCAGACCCACGATATACACTTTTCTACCGTCGGGACTGACAGTAACGGCTGACGGATATTTTTCGGTTTTGATGATGTTGATGACTTCGAACGTCTTGCTGCTGATGACCGTGAGCGCGTCCTGAAAAGGGCGACCAGGGGAATCGGTACTGGAAATATAGAGACGCGAATCGTCCTGGCTGATGTCCACACTTATGGACGGTGAAGGTAACCCTCGGACTCTGCTCACCACATAAGTGCGAGCGTCAATTATCGCCAGCCACTCTTTATCCTGCCGTACGGTGACGTAAACATGCCTCCCGTCCCGGCTCGCGACGACTCCCCAAGGGTGTCTACCCACCGTGATGTTACCCACCGCGTATGTTTCGGTATCAATAACCGAAACCGAACTTGAACCGTAGTTGGTCACGTAAGCTCTTTTCCCCTCATGGCCAAGGGCAATGCTTCGGGGATACTGCTCTACGGCGATGGTACGGATTACCTTTTTGATTCGGGTGTCGATGACGGACACATTGTCCGACATGTAATTGCAAACAAATACGCGTGATCCATCGTTGCTGATGGCCATCCCTCGCGGTCCTTCCCCTACGGGTATCGAATTGGATTGATTGCGTGTTATCACGGGGGATGAACTCGAATTGTGACTCATGGTAGAACTCCTGTTCAGACGCTTGGACTGACGTCCAAGTTCAAGTTCATCAATGACCAGCAATGAAAGCCACTGTTAAATGTGACAGTTCTGACGAGTGGTATCGGCTCATAAATGAATATAAGGAGGGTGCGTGAAGGTTTTTTCCTTCGGTTAACACTCTCTTAACCTCCCGGCCCCAAGGTCTTGATCGTATTTCTCGATATTTCAGAGCGAAATTTTCCGCTTTAAATCGATAGATAACTCGATAGTCTTGGGCGCAGTTCTTACAGGATTTGGGCAATGCAGCTACGTAACTCTTCTTCCCGCTACGGTTGGGTCAGCATCTTTATGCACTGGGGTGTGGCGTTGGCCGTCTTCGGCCTGTTTGCGTTGGGGTTGTGGATGGTCGGTCTCGATTACTACAGCACCTGGCGTAAAGACGCGCCGGATCTGCACAAGAGCATTGGTCTGGTGTTATTTGCCGTGATGTTGCTGCGGGTAGTGTGGCGCTTCATCAGCCCACCGCCGCCGCTCTTGCCAAGCTATAGCCGCATGACCCGCCTTGGCGCCAAGTTCGGCCATTCGTTCCTTTATCTCAGTCTGTTCGCTGTGATGATCGCCGGTTACCTGATTTCCACCGCAGACGGTGTCGGGATTCCGGTGTTTGGCCTGTTTGAAATTCCTGCACTGGTTTCCGGACTACCGGACCAGGCAGACACCGCGGGTGTGATTCATTTGTACCTGGCCTGGCTGCTGGTAATTTTTTCCGGTTTCCATGCGTTGGCTGCATTGAAGCACCACTTTATCGATCGTGATGCGACCCTGACGCGAATGCTGGGGCGCAAAGCCTGATGTTCTACCTCGACTCCAAAGGAATAGAAAGCATGTTGAAAAAGACGCTCGCCGCTCTGGCAATCGGTTCTGCTCTGCTGTCGGCTAACGTGATGGCGGCCGACTATGTGGTCGACAAAGAAGGCCAGCACGCCTTTGTTGACTTCAAGATCAGCCACTTGGGCTACAGCTACATCATCGGTACCTTCAAGGATATCGACGGCAAGTTCAGCTTCGACGCTGCCAAGCCTGAAGACAGCAAGATAGAGTTCAATGTGCGCACCGCCAGCGTGTTCACCAACCACGCCGAACGCGACAAGCACATCGCCAGCGGTGACTTCCTGAACGTGGGCAAATTCGCCGACGCCAAGTTCGTCTCCACCAGTGTCAAACCTACCGGTAAAAACGCCGCGGGCAAAGACACTGCCGACGTGACCGGCAACCTGACCCTGCTGGGCGTGACCAAGCCAATCGTAGTCAAAGCCACGTTCCTGGGTGAAGGCAAGGATCCATGGGGYGGCTACCGTGCCGGCTTCGAAGGCACCACCAGCATCAAGCGTTCCGATTTCGGCAAGCAGAAAGACCTGGGCCCAGCGTCCGACGCAGTCGATCTGTACGTGACGTTTGAAGGTGTCAAAGCGAAGTAATGCTGAGATGTAGGAGCTGCCGCAGGCTGCGATCTTTTCAGGATCACCGCTGAAGATCAAAAGATCGCAGGCTTCGCCAGCTCCTGCAAAAGCAGTTTGCAGTACCCAAAAAAATGCCCCGAATCTCGCGATCCGGGGCATTTTTCATGGTTTTGAAAAACTCAGCGGTTGCGGGTCAGCAATGCTGGTTTTTCGCCGCGCGGACGGCCTGGCAGTTGATCCAGTTGCTCAGGGGTCGGGAAGCGATCGCTTTTCGACTCCTTGTGAATGATCTTCGGTGCCGGGCTCCGCGGGTTCTGCACGGCCGGTTCCGAACGAGACTGGTCGTCACGGGCCGGACGGCGGTTGCGTGACTCTTCGCGACGGGCCTGGCCGTCACGTGGAGCGCCGTTGCGCGGGCCACTGCGCTTGGCCGGTGGGGTGCCGGTGGTTGCGCCGCTGCTGTTGCGCGGACCGTTCTGGCGACCTTGTGGCTGACCGGCGCGCGGAGCGCCAGCGCCTTGTGCCGGTGCGCCCGGACGGCGGCCACGGCCCTGAGCCGGTTTGGCTTGAGGCACGTAGTCGACGCGGTTACCGAAGTTATCGATATCGTCGTCCAGGAACTCGTCCGGAGCACGGTCGGCGGCGGCGCGAGGGGCCGGGCGCTGTTGCTCGCGGGCCGGAGTGCCTTCGCGTGGCTTGTGTTCACGGGCCGGGCGCTCGCCACGGCCAGCGGCAGGCTTTTCCTTGCCACCCTTGTCCTTGCCTTTGTCTTTACGACCGCCACCACCACCGCTGCCGTTCGGGCCGTCGCCGCGTGGGCCACGTGGGGCGCGCGGGTTACGCACATCCGGACGCTCGCGGACTTCCGGTTTCTCGGCTTCCACAGCGCTGGAGTCGAAGCCCATCAGGTCGCCGTCGGCGATTTTCTGCTTGGTCATGCGCTCGATGCTTTTCAGCAGTTTTTCTTCGTCCGGAGCGACCAGCGAGATCGCCTCGCCCGAACGACCGGCACGGCCGGTACGACCGATACGGTGCACGTAATCTTCGTCGACGTTTGGCAGTTCGAAGTTGACCACATGGGGCAACTGGTCGATGTCGAGGCCACGAGCAGCGATGTCGGTGGCGACCAGGATGCGCACTTCACCGGCCTTGAAGTCGGCCAGGGCCTTGGTGCGGGCGTTCTGGCTCTTGTTGCCGTGGATCGCGACGGCGGTGAGGCCGTGTTTGTCCAGGTACTCGGCCAGGCGGTTGGCGCCGTGCTTGGTGCGAGTGAATACCAGCACCTGTTCCCAGGCGCCGGCAGTAATCAGGTGTGCCAGCAACGAACGCTTGTGGCTGGCGGCCAGACGGAATACGCGTTGTTCGATCCGCTCGACCGTGGTGTTCGGTGGCGTGACTTCGATGCGTTCCGGGTTGTGCAGCAGCTTGCCGGCGAGGTCGGTGATGTCTTTGGAGAACGTCGCCGAGAACAACAGGTTCTGCCGTTTGGCCGGGAGGCGGGCGAGGACCTTTTTCACGTCATGGACAAAGCCCATGTCGAGCATGCGGTCGGCTTCGTCCAGCACGAGGATTTCCACGTGGGACAAATCGACACTGCCTTGGCCGGCGAGGTCGAGCAGGCGACCTGGGCAGGCCACCAGCACGTCGACACCACGGGACATGGCTTGAACCTGCGGGTTCATGCCGACGCCACCGAAGATGCAGGCGCTGACGAACTTCAGGTCACGGGCATAGACCTTGAAGCTCTCGTGCACCTGAGCCGCGAGTTCGCGGGTTGGGGTCAGGACCAGTACGCGTGGTTGGCGCGGGCCGTGACGCTGGGATTTGTCCGGGTGACCGTTGGGAAACAACCGCTCCAGAATCGGAAGGGCGAAGCCACCGGTTTTACCAGTACCTGTCTGAGCCGCAACCATCAGGTCGCGACCTTGCAACACGGCGGGAATGGCCCGCTGTTGCACCGGAGTAGGCTCGGTATAGCCCGCTGCCTCGATGGCGCGGACTAAAGCCTCGGAGAGACCGAGGGAAGCAAAGGACATGAGTAATCCTGTTTTAGTTAGGGCTTGGCCCAATGGGAGTCTTGCCTGGCGCGAATGGCGTTTAAGAGGACGCAATCCCGTCCGGTCCTGCTGGGCCTCGAAGGCTCGTCTGGAGCGCTCGCGCGGGCTGAAAAGCTGCGCTGTAGCGGGATCGAGATGCCTTGAACAAGTCCGAGCGTCCGGGCGTGAGCCTGGCGGGAAGGCCGGAGTATAACAGAGCAATCACTGTGCGCCGCTTTCCTGCTGCTCAACGGTTTTTCCGCCGGTTGCGGTGGCGCTGGCGGCCCGGGCTTCGGCAGCCGGACCGGCACCATAGCGGGCGCTCAGTTCGGCGTAGGCCGGTTCGCGCTTGAAGCGCTTGAGCTCGGCGCCGAAACGCTGCACCAGCAAATCCATCCCGGCATTGCGGCGCACCGCCAGGTACTGGCTCTGCTGGCTGATGACGGTCGGGTTCTCGGTGATCTTGTCGCGGATGTCCAGTTGATCGAGCAAGTGCTGGCCGCCCCGGCGATCGGTGATCAACAGGTCGATCCGCCCTCGCACCAGTTTGCCGAAGTTGGCTTCATGGGTAGGCGCCGGTTCCCGGGTAAACAACGTCGATTCGCTGAAGTCCTTGCTGTACAGGTAGCCCGGCGAGGTGCCGATGGTCAGGCCTTTCAGGTCGTCCAGGGTGCGAAACGGGAACGGCCGTTCATTGGCGTAGAACATCACGAATTCGACTTGCGAGAGCGGTTCGCTGGGGTAGAGCAGGGTCGCTTCGCGTTCATCGCTGTGGAAAATATCCAGCACACCGTCCGCCTGGCCTTGCTCAAGCATCGACAGGCAGCGCTTCCACGGCAGGAACTGCCATTCCACGTCAATCCCGAGGCGTYTGAAGACGATGGCCGTGGTTTCGTAGTCGAGCCCGAGGTTCTTGCCACCTTCTTCATAGACGTAAGGCGCCCAGGGTTCGGTGACAATACGCAGCTTCTCGCCGCGAGCGGTGAAGCTCAGGCAAGTGAATAGAAGCACGGTCAGTAACTGGGTGATCAGGGGCATGGCTTGAGATTACGACGAGAAATCATAAAGAGCCAGAAACCGGATCCAGAAGCTCTGGATCGGGCATTAAAAGCAAAAGATCGCAGCCTTCGGCGGCGCCTGCAGAGGTACATATTCCCCTGGAGGCGCTGCCAAAGACTGCGATCTCTTGATTTGCGTTAACGGCTATTAGCGCGGCAACTTCAGGTTATTCCACACCGCCAGGCTCGGTTMAGCCTGGTTCAGTGTGTAGAAGTGCAGCCCCGGTGCGCCACCTTGCAGCAGGCGTTCGCACATCTCGGTGACGACTTGCTCACCAAAGCTTTGAATGCTCTGGGTGTCGTCGCCGTAGGCTTCCAGTTGCTTGCGGATCCAGCGCGGGATTTCCGCGCCGCAAGCGTCGGAGAAGCGCGCCAGCTTGCTGTAGTTGGTGATCGGCATGATCCCCGGCACGATCGGGATGTTCACACCCTTCGCCTGTACACGCTCGACGAAGTAGAAATAACTGTCGGCGTTGAAGAAGTACTGGGTGATCGCACTGTTGGCACCGGCGTTGGCCTTGCGCACGAAGTTGTTGAGATCGTCTTCGAAATTGCGCGCTTGCGGATGCATTTCCGGGTAAGCGGCGATTTCGATGTGGAAATGATCGCCAGTCTCTTCACGAATGAATTCAACCAGGTCATTGGCGTGACGCAACTCGCCGCTGGCCATGCCCATGCCCGAGGGCAGGTCACCGCGAAGCGCGACGATTCGCTGGATGCCGGCTGCCTTGTACTGGGTCAGCAGGCCGCGCAGATCGTTCTTGCTGTCACCCACGCAAGACAGATGCGGAGCGGCAGGGACTTTGACTTCACTTTCCAGCTGCAACACGGTGTTGAGGGTGCGATCACGAGTCGAACCGCCAGCGCCGTAGGTGCAGGAGAAGAAGTCGGGATTGTAGGTCGCCAGCTGACGGGCAGTGGCGATCAGTTTTTCATGCCCAGCATCGGTCTTCGTCGGGAAGAATTCGAAGCTGTAGCGACGTTCTTGGGACATGGTCATATCCTTGGAAACACGTAAGCCTTGTAGGCGCCGTGCTTCCTGTAGGAGCGAAGCTTGCTCGCGAAGCAGGCGCCGCGGTCTTTCAGCAGCACCGCGGTGAAGATGGGGAGCGGACTGCTGGACCGATCAGTAGCGGTAAGCGTGCGGCTTGAACGGGCCTTCGACGGTAACGCCGATGTAGTCAGCCTGTTGCTTGGTCAGTTGAGTGACCACGCCGCCGAAACCGCGGACCATTTCCAGGGCCACTTCTTCGTCGAGTTTCTTCGGCAGTACTTCAACGGTCAGGCGCTCGGCTTTCTGGGCTGGCGACAGGTCGGCGTACTTCTGGCCGAACAGGAAGATCTGCGCCAGAACCTGGTTGGCGAACGAACCGTCCATGATGCGGCTTGGGTGACCAGTGGCGTTACCCAGGTTAACCAGACGGCCTTCGGCCAGCAGGATCAGGTAGTCGTCGTTCTGAGCGTCGAAAGCGCCTGGACCGGTGCGGTGAACCTTGTGAACCTGCGGCTTCACTTCTTCCCATGCCCAGTTCTTGCGCATGAAAGCGGTGTCGATTTCGTTGTCGAAGTGACCGATGTTGCAGACCACTGCGCGTTTCTTCAGGGCTTTGAGCATGTTTGCGTCGCAAACATTGACGTTGCCGGTGGTGGTCACGATCAGGTCGATCTTGCCCAGCAGCGCTTTGTCGATGCTCGCTTCGGTACCGTTGTTGATACCGTCGATGAACGGCGAAACCAGTTCGAAACCGTCCATGCAGGCTTGCATGGCGCAGATCGGGTCRACTTCGGAGACTTTAACGATCATGCCTTCCTGACGCAGGGACTGGGCCGAGCCCTTGCCCACGTCRCCGTAACCGATGACCAGCGCTTGCTTGCCGGACAGCAGGTGGTCGGTGCCGCGCTTGATCGCGTCGTTCAGGCTGTGACGGCAGCCGTACTTGTTGTCGTTCTTGCTCTTGGTCACCGAGTCGTTGACGTTGATGGCCGGGATTTTCAGCTCGCCCTTGGCCAGCATGTCCAGCAGACGGTGAACGCCGGTTGTGGTTTCTTCGGTGACGCCGTGAACGCGGTCCAGTACTTGTGGGTACTTCTTGTGCAGCAGCTCGGTCAGGTCGCCGCCGTCGTCGAGGATCATGTTGGCATCCCAAGGCTGGCCATCCTTGAGGATGGTTTGCTCCAGGCACCACTCGTACTCTTCTTCAGTCTCGCCTTTCCAGGCGAACACCGGGATGCCGGCAGCGGCGATCGAAGCGGCGGCCTGATCCTGAGTCGAGAAAATGTTGCAGGACGACCAGCGTACTTCGGCACCCAGGGCAACCAGGGTTTCGATCAGCACGGCAGTCTGAATAGTCATGTGGATGCAGCCGAGAATCTTCGCGCCCTTGAGCGGTTGCTCGACGGAGTACTTGCGGCGCAGACCCATCAGGGCCGGCATTTCGGATTCGGCGATGATGGTTTCGCGACGGCCCCAGGCAGCCAGGGACATGTCGGCAACTTTGTAATCGTTAAAATCTGCAGGCGTGATAACAGCGCTCATGAAGAGCCTCCATTCGTAATGTATGCGAATGGGCGCCGTTGTGCGTTTAGTGTCTGGCCGTGGCCAGTCAACGCCCCATCCGAGCCTGACAGGTTGAACCTGCTGCAGCGCCCCTCGGACAGGTGGCGGGAAAACGGTATCAATCAAACATGACCGTTTTGAAACGGGGGCGATTATAGCGGGCTATGCTGATCTTCCAAAGCGTTTCTGTTGGTCAATGTCCGAACGGTAATCGAGACCATAGTCGATGCTTGATAGAGCTCTAGTCCGGGCTCTGCCATGATGGCCGGCATCAATCGGCAAGACGGTCAGGAGTGAGTATGAATTTCCACACCCGCAAATGGGTAAAACCCGAAGACCTCAACCCCAACGGCACGCTGTTCGGCGGCAGCCTGCTGCGCTGGATCGACGAAGAAGCGGCGATCTACGCCATCGTCCAGTTGGGTAATCAGCGCGTGGTCACCAAGTACATTTCCGAAATCAACTTCGTCAGCGCCTCGCGTCAGGGCGACATCATCGAGTTGGGCATCACCGCCACCGAGTTCGGTCGCACCTCGATCACTCTGACCTGCGAAGTGCGCAACAAGATCACTCGCAAGAGCATTTTGACGGTAGAGAAGATGGTGTTCGTGAACCTGGGCGAAGACGGCCTGCCCATGCCGCACGGCCGGACCGAGATCAGGTACGTCAAAGACCAGTTCAAGGATGATGACATTGGCGAGTAGTTGCCGCTCTGTGGCGAGGGAGCTTGCTCCCGYTGGGCCGGGCTGGCGCTCCAGCGCGAAGCGGCCCTGAAATCTATCATTGGGTTCTTTCAGGCAGGCTTCACGTCAGTTTACGACTGCTTCGCAGCCGAGCGGGAGCAAGCTCCCTCGCCACAGGGTTTGCTGCGTTCCCCCGGTAGTGAACAGCTCCGAACCCCGCGTGTCGTACGTAAACGACACGCCACCGGTTCAGGAGCAGCCTTATGGACACGCCCAACGACGGCAAGACCCCGGACCTCTCGGCACAGGAACAGCGCGAGGTCGATAAAAACCAGCCCCCGCGTGCGGCGGTGTTGCACGAAATCATTCGCACCCAAGGCGATCAGGAACTCGAACGTAGCGTTGCGGCGCTGTGGTGGTCGGCGCTGGCTGCCGGCCTGACCATGGGCCTGTCGCTGATGGGCATGGGACTGCTCAACTCGCGCCTGCCGGACGGCGAAGGCTACAAGGTGATCGCCAGCTTCGGTTATTGCGCCGGTTTTCTAGCGGTGATTCTCGCCCGTCAGCAACTCTTCACCGAAAACACCCTGACCGCCGTGCTGCCGATCATGAGCAAGCCAACGTTGGGTAATGTCGGTCGGTTGCTGCGGCTGTGGACGGTGGTGCTGGTGGGCAACCTCTGCGGCACCTTGCTGGTGGCATATGTGATGCTGCACCTGCCGATATTCGACAGCAAGACCGATCTGGCCTTCCTTGAGATCGGGCGCAAGGTCATGGAGAACGATGCCGGCAAGATGCTCGCCAAAGGCATCATCTCCGGCTGGATGATCGCCACCATGGTCTGGATGATCCCGTCCATGGAAAGCGCCAAGATGTGGATCATCATCCTCATCACCTATTTCATGGCGCTGGGCGATTTCACCCACATCGTGGTCGGATCGGTCGAGGTTTCTTACCTGGTGTTTGCCGGCGAGTTGCCGTGGAAGGATTTCTGGTGGGTGTTCGCAGGTCCCACGCTGGTGGGGAACATTATTGGCGGCAGTTTTATCTTCGCGCTGATCAGTCACGCGCAGATTCGCAGTGAAAGCGGGCCGCCGAAGACCTCTGCGGAGCGGGCTCAGGAATCCGAACCGCAGAAGATCAAAAAATGATCAATGTCAGCCAGAGACGTTGATTGCGGCAGCACTGCGACGTTGCAGGTAGATGAAGAACAGCGCCGTCAGCAGCGTGAATACGCTGACCAGTGCGCCGGTCCACGGCAAGTCCGCCAGGTCCGCGCCACTGGCCACCACCAGTCCGCCAATCCAAGCCCCGGCGGCGTTGCCGAGATTGAATGCGCTTTGATTCAACGTCGACCCGAGGTTTGGCGCCTCATGGGCCTGATCGATAATCAGCAATTGCAGGATCGGGCACAGCGCGAAGGCGAAGATGCCCCACAACACCAGCGTGATCGCCGCCGGTATCACTGAATGGCTGGTTTGGCTGAAGGCGGCCAGCACGATGGCCACGGCCAATGTCATCCCCACCAGCGAAGGCAGCAAACGACTGTCCGCCAATCGGCCGCCGAGCATGCTGCCCCCGGTCAAGCCGACCCCGAACAACAGCAACATGATGGTTACGCCATGCGGACTGACGCCGGTGATGTCCTGCAGGATCGGCGCAATGTAAGTGAACACGCTGAACAGGCTGGTGGACGCCAGCACGCTCATGCCCAGCGCCAGCAGCACATTGACCTTGCCCAGCACTTTGAATTCGCTGGCCAGGTTGGCTTTGTCCATGGGGATTTCCTTGGGCAGCCAGACCCACTGCGCAATGGCCGCAATCACGCCAATCACCGACACTGCCCAGAAGGTCGAGCGCCAGCCGGCGTATTGCCCCAGCGCAGTGCCTAATGGCACGCCCAGCACGTTGGCCAAGGTCAGGCCGGTGAACATCATGGCAATTGCCTGGGCTCGTTTGTTCGGTGCCACCAGACTGGCAGCGACCACTGAGCCGATGCCGAAAAACGCGCCATGGCACAGCGCGGTGATCACTCGTGCGGCCATCAAGGTGGCGTAGTTCGGCGCCAGGGCGCAGAGGATGTTGCCGAGAATGAACATCAGCGTCATGCCCAGCAGTGTGGCTTTGCGCGGCATGTTGGCGGTGCCGACCGCGAGAATCGGCGCACCGAACACCACGCCCAGGGCATAACCGGTGATGAGCAGGCCAGCATGAGGAATGCTCACGGCGAGGTCGCGGGCGACATCGGGCAGCAAGCCCATGATGACGAACTCAGTGGTGCCGATGCCGAAAGCGGCAACGGCCAGTGCAAGCAAGGCGAGTGGCATGCGCAAGGTCTCTGTCGGTAGTCTTGACGCTTTGATCAGGCATACGCAGGCCGACGACCGTTCTCGATGAGAGCGGGCAGAGGCAGGAGTTATTGGAATTAGTTTGTGCGCAACTGAGTGCGGCGTGGTCGCTTGCAGTATAAACAGCTGCGGACATATGGCGAATCAAATCTCTGTCCCGCGATGTAGGGGCAATACAAGGAGTGTGCCGTGCTTGCGACAATTCTGGTGTTGGTGGCGGCGCTGTTGCACGCGGCGTGGAATACCCTGATCAAGTTCAGCGCGGAGCGGCTGTTGGTGGTGGCCTGCATGGACAGCGTGGCGTTGCTGTTTGTCGCGCTGATGCTACCCTTCGTGGCGCTGCCGCCACTGGATATGTGGCCGTGGATTCTTGCGTCGGCGGCATTCGAGTTGCTCTATCGCTACCTGTTGATCCAGGCCTATCGGGTCGGCGATCTCGGCCTGGTCTATCCGTTGATGCGTGGCCTGTCACCGTTGGTGGTGCTGGCGCTGACGCTGATCTTCGCCGGTGAAGTGCTGACGGCTCAGCAGATCTTCGGGATTTTGCTCATCCCGTTCGGCATGGTGTGCCTGCTCTGGCAGGGCGGTGGCGGGGTGCGCCTGCCGTGGTCGATGCTGCCGGTGGTGGCGCTGATCGGGTTGTGCATCGGTTGCTACACCTTCATCGATGGCCAGGCCTTGCGGCGCTGGTCCCATCCGCTGGACTACCTGGTTTGGGTCACAGTGCTCAGTGCCTGGCCGTTCCCATTGCTGGCGCTGGTGCGCAAACGCCCGGCGTTCATGCTGTTCTGGCGTGAGCAGTGGCGGTTGGGGTTGGCGGTCGGGTTCTGCGTATTGTTCAGCTACGCTCTGGTGCTGTGGGCCATGCAGCTCGGATCGATTGCCGAGGCTGCGGCGCTGCGCGAGATCAGCGTGATTCTGGTGGTGCTGTTCGGCATGCGCTACCTCAAAGAACCTTTTGGCAGGCCACGGCTCTTAGCCTGTGGACTGGTATTGATCGGCATGTTGGTGATGAAGTTTTAGTCGCCGCTGATGGAATTCGATTCTCTACAACTTGAAGAAGGGACTGCGTTATGACGGTTGCTCTGTGGTGCATTTTGATTGCGATCTGCTTGCCTTATCTGTGCACAGGCGTCGCCAAGTTCAGCAATGGCAAGTTCGGGCTGAAACAGAATCACGACCCAAGGGCGTTTCTGGATTCGCTCGAAGGCGTGGCCAGGCGTGCGCATTCGGCGCAGTTGAACAGCTTCGAAGTGACCCCGGCGTTTGCCGCGGCGGTGATCGTGGCGCATCTGGCCGGCAATGCCGAACTGGTGACGATCAATGTGCTATCGGTGCTGTTCATCACCAGTCGGCTGCTGTACATCATTTGCTATCTGGCGGACTGGGCGATTCTGCGGTCGCTGGTGTGGGCCATTGGCATGGGGCTGATTGTCAGTTTCTTTGTGGTGTCTGTTTAACGGCAAGATCAAAGGATCGCAGGCTGCGCCATTCCCAGCAGGGATCGATGTTCATTCGCGATATTGCGACGAACGCTCTCGATGTTGAAGCTGGCGCAGCCTGCGATCTTTTGCTTCTAAAGTTTGTCAGCCACCTGCGGCACCTGAGGCAACGCCGCCCCTTTAGGCCAGAGCATCCAGATCTGCCCCTGCTGTTTCATGTCGCCGGCCAATTGCCCGGCGGCCTCGCCCGTGCCCCAGAACAGGTCTGCGCGGACCTCGCCGGCAATCGCGCCGCCGGTATCTTGAGCGGCCACCGGACGCACCAGTGCGCTGCCGTCCGGTCGCGTCGTCGATAACCACAACAGGCTACCGAGCGGAATCACCTTGCGATCCACTGCCGCGCTATAACCTGCGGTCAATGGCACATTCAGCGAACCGCGCGGCCCTTCGTTGCTGTCCGGGTTGCGATTGAAGAACACGTAGCTGGGGTTGCTGCCGAGCAGTTCGGGAATGCGCGTCGGATTGGCCTTGGCCCAGTTATCGATGGCGCTCATGGTTACCTCTTCTTTCTTCAGCTCGCCCTGATCCACCAGCCAGCGGCCGATAGGTCGATAGGGGTGGCCGTTCTGGTCGGCATAACCAATGCGCAATTGACGGCCATCATCGAGCTGGATGCGCCCCGAACCCTGGATTTGCAGGAACTGCAGGTTCATCGGGTCGGTCAGCCAGGCAATCACTGGCGCCTTCACGCCATTGGTTTCAATGGTTGCCGCATCGTCATAAGGCTTGAGCACGCGACCTTCGAGTCGTCCGCGCAGGCGTTTGCCTTTGAGTTCCGGGTAAATGCTGTCCAGCGAGACGATGATCATGTCCTCGGGCACGCCGTACACCGGGATGTTCGCTTGCTCGGTCTGGGTCAGGCTGCCGGGATACACCGGTTCGTAGTAACCGGTGATCAGGCCGTTGGGGTTGTCATTGGCGGCGCGCAAGCCGTAAACATTGAGGTTTTGCTTGAGGAAGCCGCGGATTTCGCTGGCGGTTGGCTGAACATTGGCGGAAGCGGCGCAGGTGCCACCCCAGACCGGGTCGGCCTTGAGTCGGGTGCAGGCGCTGCGCCACGAGCCAAAACCGGCGACGAGGTCATTGTCGGACACCGCTGGAAGGGCTTCCCAGGTAGCGCTGGAGTAGGTCGCCAGTGCGTGGGTTTTCGGTTTGCTACTGTCGCCACCGGTGCAGCCAGCAAGTATGGCCACCATCGGAAGGGTCCAGGCCAGGTTGTGACGCCACGCCTTGAAACGGCTGTTCATGGAGTAATTCCTTTGCCGGTTGCCTGAGTGCTCCATGCGCTCAAACAACCCGTATTGATAATAGGGCTATTGGTCTTTGCCGGTGACGCGAGGATACTGGCTGCCGTTTCCAGTGATCTGAAGCCACCATGACTCTTAAAAGACTCTCTGTTGTATTGCTGGCCTGCCTGACCTTGTCCGCCTGCGGCGGTGTCGACCCGAACTCGCCTCTGGGCCAGCGCAAGGCGATCTTCAAGCAAATGCTCAAGACCGGCGAAGACCTGGGTGGCATGTTGCGTGGGCGTATTCCGTTCGATGGCCCGAAATTCGCCGACGGTGCCGTGAAGCTCGATGCGTTGTCCCATGAGCCRTGGAAACATTTCCCGCAGGTGCGCGAAGAAGATCACACCAGCGCCAAGGACGATGTCTGGCAGAAGCAGGCACGCTTCCAGGAAATGGCTCGCACCCTTGAAGGCGCCACCGGTGAACTGGTGATCGCCAGCCAGGTTCAACCCTACAAGGCCAGCAATCTGGGGCCGGCAGTACAGAAAGTCGAAGACGCCTGTAGTGCCTGCCATAAAGAATTTCGGGATCATTGAGGCGGCGTGTTCAAACCGGATTACTTATCCAGCTCGTCGAGCGCGTCCTGTAAATCCTTGCGCGATTGAGCCAGTTTGTCTTTGCGCTTGTTGATCTTCTCGGCGTCGCCTTTTTTCATCGCCTTGTCGAGGTCGGCCTGACGCCGGCTGACTTCGTGCTTGGCGTCGAGCACCTTGTTTTCCCGTTCCTTCTTCAAGGAAGCGTCGGTGCAATGGGCGGTGACCTCGCTCAGGGCGGTTTCCAGGCCAGCCTGTTGATCGGCGTTGCCGTGAGACTTGGCCAGTTCAATCTGGTTGATGATGCCTTGTTTTTTTGCGGCGCAGCCGGTCAGGCCCGGGGCGTCTTCGTCGGCCATTAATGGAGCGGCCATCACGCTGCACAGGGTCAACAAGGCGAGCGGTGAAAGAAGTTTCATAAAGGCTCCAGGTGAAAAAATCGATGTAGCGATGGGCTGTTTGAGCGCATCGGTACCTATGGGTTCCCAGGCTGACGGGCGTCGCCGGCTGCTAAAAACCGTCAATCCCGGCAACACGTAATGTCTCGCTCAAGGCCAGGACCTGCGGGTCGCGGAAAAATGCGCTCAGTTGCGCCGCGCGTCCCGGGCCGATGCCGGTTTCGGCCTGCCATTGTTCGGTGTTTCGTTGCGCCAGCACCTGCCATGAATCGGCGAGATGTGCCTGGCCGGTCGGCGGCAAGCCCAGGGCTTTGAGCCAGCGAGCGAGCGGTCGTTGCCGGGCGCTGTTGAAACTGTTCAAAAGACGAGCACTGCTGCGTTCGCCGAAGCCGTCAATGTTAGCAAGCTCTTGCTCATCGAGGGTCAACCAATCGAGCAGGTTGTCGAGACGTTCGGCCTTGAGCAGTTTCTCCCAGGTGCCCGGCCCGACATGCGGCAAGGCCAGCCCCTGTTTGCCGCTGAGCCAGGCCAGTCGTGCGAGAAACTGGCTTTCGCATCCGGGTGTCGGCTGCCAGCAACTCAACGGATGAAAATCTGCTGCCAGCGGTGCGTTCAATTCAGGACGTTCGGTGCTGCGCAATACCACACCGTCGAGCCTGGGGATGGTCAGCCCGGCCAGGCTGATGGCGACCTGATCGCCGGGACGAATGTCCAGCGCTTCCCAGCGCTGCAGGGAGCTGACGCTGACACGCTTGATCTGCCGGTCATCGAGCATCACCGGTGCCAGATCCAGCACCGGTGTGATCCGGCCGGTCCGTCCAATCTTGAAGTGGACCTTGCGCACCTCGGCCAACGCCTGGGCGAAGGGGTACTTCCAGGCGACACTCCAGAAAGGCGTTTTCGCCTGCCAGCGCTCGGCGGGTGGGCGCTGGTTCTGTCGTAAAACGACGCCGTCGCTGGCAAAGGGCAGGGGCGAGCGATACCAGTAATCGCGCCAGCGTTCGGCATCGGCGAAGGCCTCGATCGGCTGGCTGTAGGGCGCGGTGCTCGGGAATCCCAGCTCATCCAGAGCCGCCACGCGGGCGGGCAGGCTTTTCGGGCCTTGTGGCCAGTCCCAGACGAACACGCCGATACCGGCGGCTTGCTCGGGGTTCAGCGTCTTGCGTGCCATTAACCCGGCCACCGTGGCGCGGGCATTGAGGCTGCCGGCCTCGGCTTGCACGTGTTCGGTCAGGCGCCAATAGAGTTCGCCTTGCAACAGCAGGTCGAGCGGTTGTGGAAGTTTTTGAGGGATGGCGGCGATCTGGCGCGCTGAGGCAGTCCAGTCGTGGCCGGTTATCCCGTCACCACGACTGATCGCCTGGTGCAGCCAGCCGTTGCGATAGATCAACGTCACAGCCACACCGTCGACCTTGGGTTGAATCCAGACCTCATCCCGATTTTTCAGCCAGGCTTCGACGGCGCGCCCATCGCGCAGTTTTTCCAGGCCGGTGTGGGCGATGGGGTGAGCAATCGTGCCACCGGCAGTGCGCAACGGTTCGGCTGAAGGGCCGGAGTCAAAACACTCGCGCCATTCGCTTAGTCGTATGCGGGATTGATCATAGAGTTCATCGGCGACCAAAGAGCGTCCTTCGCGATGATAGCTGTCGTCCCAGAGGTCGATTCGCTTTTGCAGTGCGTTGATTTCGTCCAGAGCGCGGGCCGGCGGCCAATCGGGGCAGTCGGCGGCATTGGCGGTCAGGCAGGTGAGGGTCAGCAGGAAACCGAAAAACAGGCGCAGGTTGGGCAGCATCGAGAGCGTCCTTGCTCGTTGGGATGCTTTCAAGGCTAGTCAGGTTTCGAGTGTGGAGTGCAGAGGTGTAATTCTGCGTGTTTCGAGGTGGGATCTTCTTCATGAAAAAGCCCCGCACGGCGAACCGTGCGGGGCTTTTTGTACAGCCGGGAAAGTCTTACAGGCCGGCAGCAGAACGCAGGGCGTCGGCGCGGTCGGTTTTTTCCCAGGTGAACGTGGTGAACGTATCGTCGCCCACGGTTTTGGTTTCCGGGGTGCGACCGAAGTGGCCGTACGCAGCGGTGTCCTGGTACATCGGGTGCAGCAGGTCGAGCATGGTGGTGATCGCGTATGGACGCAGGTCGAACACTTCGCGGACCAGTTTGACGATCTTGTCGTCGCTGATCTTGCCGGTGCCGAAGGTGTTCAACGAAATCGAAGTCGGTTGAGCGACGCCGATTGCGTAGGAAACCTGAATCTCGCAACGCTCGGCCAGGCCGGCAGCCACGATGTTCTTGGCCACATAACGACCGGCGTAGGCCGCCGAACGGTCAACCTTCGATGGATCTTTACCGGAGAACGCGCCGCCGCCGTGACGGGCCATGCCGCCGTAGCTGTCAACGATGATCTTGCGACCGGTCAGGCCGCAGTCGCCCACCGGGCCGCCGATGATGAACTGGCCAGTCGGGTTGATGTGGAACTGGGTGTCCTTGGACAGCAGTTCGGCAGGCAGCACGTGCTTGACGATCAGTTCCATCACGCCTTCGCGCAGGTCTTTGTAGGACACTTCCGGGTTGTGCTGGGTCGACAGTACAACGGCGTCGATACCGACAACCTTGCCGTTTTCGTAGCGGCAGGTCACTTGCGACTTGGCGTCTGGACGCAACCAAGGCAGCAGGCCGGACTTGCGGGCTTCGGCCTGGCGCTGAACCAGTTGGTGCGAGAAGGTGATCGGTGCTGGCATCAGCACGTCGGTTTCGTTGCTGGCATAGCCGAACATCAGGCCCTGGTCGCCGGCGCCCTGGTCTTCAGGCTTGGCACGGTCAACACCCTGGTTGATGTCGGGGGACTGCTTGCCGATGATGTTCATCACGCCGCAGGTCGCGCCGTCGAAGCCGACATTGGAGCTGTTGTAGCCGATGTCGAGAATCACGTTACGGACGATGTCTTCCAGATCGACCCAGGCCGACGTGGTGACTTCACCTGCGATGATTGCCACGCCGGTTTTCACCAGAGTCTCGCACGCCACGCGGGCGAACTTGTCTTCAGCAATGATGGCGTCCAGCACCGCATCGGAAATCTGGTCGGCGATTTTGTCCGGATGCCCTTCAGACACGGACTCGGAGGTGAAGAGGGAGTATTCGCTCATCTCGATTTTTTCCTGAATTTACCGATGGTGAGTGTCGCCAGCCGGTCGCTGAAAATGGCGGACCTGTATCTGGAAACCATTACGTAAGCCTACATAGAGGCTTTCCCCGGGAACGAGTCCCGCAGCGGTGGCCCAACGGGCCAGATCGTCCTGTTCAAACCCCAACCAGAGATCACCGCAGGCCTCCCTGGCCCAACTCTGGTTGTGGCTACATAACTCTGTCACTAACAGGCTACCGCCTGGTTGCAGCAAACCGGCCATGTGCTTGAGCGCTTCGGCCGGCGCGGCAAAATGGTGCAGCACCATGTTCAATACAACGCAGTCGGCCTGAAGGTTTACACCGTTCAATGCATCGGCCAATTGCAGGCTGACGTTAGCCAGCGTTTCACGTTCGCAGACCTGGCGGGCCAGTTCGAGCATCGCCGGGCTGTTGTCCAGCGCCGTGACCTGAGTGAAGCGACGCGCCAGCTCCGGCAGAAAGGCACCATCGCCGGGGCCTACTTCGATGGCCGTGGCGCCGGGGCCGAAACTCAGCTTGTCGAGCAGGGCCACCACGCTTTCGCGGTATTGCGGCAGGCCGGCGATCAAGTCTTGCTGGGCGCGAAACTTCTCCGCGACCCGCGAGAAAAAGTCCTGGCTGGCCGCCTCACGTTGCCCGTGGACCTGACCGATCCGCGCCTGGACGTCAGTCGGCAGGGTCAGGTTATCCACTTCTTCGAGCAGCGCGGCATGCAGCTTGCCGCCCAGCAGATCGGTGTGGGGCAGGGCACGACGGTAGAAAATCGCATTGCCTTCACGGCGGGTCGCCACCAGTTCGGCCTGGGCCAATACCTTGAGGTGATGACTCATGCCGGACTGACCGATGCCGAAGATCTGCGCCAGTTCCAGTACGCCGAACGAATCGTTGGCCAGCGCGCGCAATACATTCAGCCGCAGAGGATCGCCGCCGGCCTTGCACAGGGCCGCCAGCTCATCGCAATCGTCATGTTGAATGGAAGGCACGCGCAGATTCATAAGGCCAGCAGTCTAGTGACGGTAAGAAAACACCGCAAGAGCAATATCAAAAAGTTTTGATATTGGTCGATAGATGGCACTTCTTAACGTTAGTTTCAGTCCACAAACCAACAGCGGAAAGGTTTCATCAGTCGAATACGCCGTTATCCATTGGAAAAACGCCTTCGGATGACTATCTGTCATTGCCCCGAGGCGGGTCGGTGAGGGAAAATGCTCGCCTTTTTTCCGTTTCGTTTTATTCACTCTCGATTCAATATCCGCAGGAGATCAGCGATGCCCAGCCGTCGTGAGCGCGCCAACGCCATTCGTGCCCTCAGCATGGATGCCGTGCAAAAAGCCAACAGCGGCCATCCCGGTGCCCCTATGGGTATGGCGGATATCGCCGAAGTACTTTGGCGTGACTACCTGAAGCACAACCCGAGCAATCCATCGTTCGCCGACCGTGACCGCTTCGTGCTGTCCAACGGTCACGGCTCGATGTTGATCTACTCGCTGCTGCACCTGACCGGCTACGACCTGTCGATCGATGACCTGAAAAACTTCCGCCAGCTGCACAGCCGTACCCCGGGTCACCCGGAATATGGCTACACCCCGGGCGTTGAAACCACCACCGGTCCACTGGGCCAAGGCCTGGCCAACGCAGTCGGTTTCGCCCTGGCGGAAAAAGTCCTGGCTGCGCAGTTCAATCGTCCTGGCCATAACGTCGTCGATCACCACACCTACGTATTCCTGGGTGATGGCTGCATGATGGAAGGCATTTCCCACGAAGTCAGTTCCCTGGCCGGTACGCTGGGCCTGGGCAAACTGATCGCCTTCTACGATGACAATGGCATCTCCATCGACGGTGAAGTCGAAGGCTGGTTCACCGACGACACGCCGAAGCGTTTCGAATCCTACAACTGGCAAGTGATCCGCAATGTCGACGGTCACGATCCGGAAGAAATCAAGATCGCGATCGAAACCGCGCGCAAAAGCGCACAACCGACGCTGATCTGCTGCAAGACCACCATCGGCTTCGGTTCGCCGAACAAGCAAGGCAAGGAAGATTGCCACGGCGCCCCGTTGGGTGACGCGGAAATCGCCCTGACCCGTGAAGCGCTGAAGTGGAACTACGGCCCGTTCGAAATCCCGGCTGATATCTATGCCGAGTGGGACGCCAAGGAAGCCGGTCGCGCTGCCGAAGCCGAGTGGGATCAGCGTTTCGCTGCGTACTCCGCCGCCTTCCCTGAGCTGGCCAACGAACTGGTTCGTCGCCTGAGCGGTGATCTGCCGACCGATTTCGCCGAGAAGGCCCAGGCCTACATCGCTGAAGTCGCGGCCAAAGGCGAATCCATCGCCAGCCGTAAAGCCAGCCAGAACGCCCTGAACGCCTTCGGCCCGCTGCTGCCTGAACTGCTCGGTGGTTCGGCTGACCTGGCCGGCTCCAACCTGACCCTGTGGAAAGGTTGCAAAGGCGTCACCGCCGAAGACGCCAGCGGCAACTACATGTACTACGGCGTTCGCGAGTTCGGCATGAGCGCGATCATGAACGGCGTGGCCCTGCACGGCGGCCTGGTGCCTTACGGCGCGACCTTCCTGATGTTCATGGAATACGCCCGCAACGCAGTGCGCATGTCGGCGCTGATGAAGAAACGCATCGTCTACGTGTTCACCCACGACTCCATCGGTCTGGGCGAAGACGGCCCGACTCACCAGCCGATCGAGCAACTGGCCAGCCTGCGCTGCACACCGAACCTCGACACCTGGCGTCCGGCCGATGCCGTTGAATCGGCGGTGGCCTGGAAGTTCGCCCTGGAGCGTGACGACGGTCCTTCGGCGCTGATCTTCTCCCGTCAGAACCTGCAGCACCAAACCCGCAATGCGATCCAGATCGAAGAGATCGCCCGTGGCGGTTACGTGTTGAAGGACTGCGCAGGCGAGCCTGAGCTGATCCTGATCGCCACCGGTTCGGAAGTCGGCCTGGCCGTTCAAGCCTTCGACAAACTGACCGAGCAAGGCCGCAAGGTTCGTGTGGTGTCGATGCCATGCACCAGCGTCTTCGAAGCCCAGGACGCCGGCTACAAGCAATCGGTTCTGCCATTGCAGGTCAGCGCGCGTATCGCCATCGAAGCCGCCCACGCGGACTACTGGTACAAGTACGTGGGCCTGGAAGGTCGCGTGATCGGCATGACCACCTACGGCGAGTCGGCGCCTGCGCCGGCCTTGTTCGAAGAGTTCGGCTTCACCCTGGAAAACATCCTGGGTCAGGCTGAAGAGCTGCTGGAAGACTAAGGCACGCCGCGGTGGTTTTATGGCCACCGCGTTCCCTGTGTAGGAGCTGCCGCAGGCTGCGATCTTTTGATCTTAAAAGATCGCAGCCTCGTTTCACTCGACAGCTCCTACAGGGATTTGTGTTGTTAGCAAGAATTCGTCTGCCGCGACTATCGAGAACCCCATGCCTCAACCGCGTCCTTACAAAGTTGCACTCAACGGCTACGGCCGGATTGGTCGTTGTGTCTTGCGTGCGTTGTTTGAGCGAGGCTCGAAGGCTGGGTTTGAAATTGTCGCGATCAACGATCTGGCCGATATGGCCAGCATCGAATACCTGACACGCTTCGACTCCACTCACGGGCGGTTTCCCGGTGAAGTGAGGGTTGAGGGCGATTGTCTGCATATTAAGGGCGACTGCGTGAAGGTCCTGCGCAGTGCCACCCCCGAAGGCATCGATTGGGCGTCGTTGGGCGTCGATCTGGTGCTGGAGTGCTCCGGCGCTTATCACACCCGTCAGGATGGCCAGCGTTTTCTCGACGCCGGTGCGCCACGGGTGCTGTTTTCCCAGCCGATGGCCAGCGAGGCGGATGTCGACGCCACCATCGTCTACGGCGTGAACCAGGATTGCCTGACCGGCGAAGAACTGCTGGTGTCCAACGCGTCTTGCACCACCAACTGCGGCGTGCCGCTGTTGCGCCTGCTGGATCAGGCCATTGGTCTGGAATACGTGTCGATCACCACCATCCACTCGGCGATGAACGATCAGCCGGTGATCGACGCCTATCACCACGAAGACCTGCGCCGCACCCGTTCGGCGTTCCAGTCGGTGATTCCGGTGTCCACTGGTCTGGCGCGAGGCATTGAACGCTTGCTGCCGGAACTTGCCGGGCGAATTCAGGCCAAAGCCGTGCGGGTGCCGACGGTTAACGTGTCCTGCCTCGATATTACGATGCAGACCGTAAGCGATACCGACGCCACCGAGGTCAACCGGATTCTGCGCGAGGCCGCCACCCATGGCCCGCTCAAAGGCCTTCTGGCCTACACCGAGTTGCCTCACGCCAGTTGTGATTTCAATCATGACCCCCATTCGGCCATCGTCGATGCCAGTCAGACCCGCGTTTCCGGCCCACGGCTGGTGARCATCCTGGCCTGGTTCGACAACGAATGGGGTTTTGCCAATCGAATGCTGGACGTTGCAGAGCACTATTTGCAAGCCGCTACTACTCCACAATCTGTCTTTCAAAAACAGTAACCCAGGAATTGCGACCCATGACCGTGTTGAAGATGACCGACCTCGATCTGCAAGGTAAGCGCGTACTGATCCGCGAAGACCTCAACGTCCCAGTCAAGGACGGTGTTGTCACCAGCGATGCGCGTATCCTGGCTTCGCTGCCGACCATCAAGCTGGCCCTGGAAAAAGGCGCGGCAGTGATGGTCTGCTCGCACCTTGGCCGTCCGACCGAAGGCGAGTTCTCGGCCGAGAACAGCCTCAAGCCAGTGGCTGACTACCTGAGCAAGGCCCTGGGCCGTGAAGTGCCGCTGGTGTCCGATTACCTGGGCGGCGTCGACGTGAAAGCCGGCGACATCGTGTTGTTCGAAAACGTGCGCTTCAACAAGGGCGAGAAAAAGAACGCCGACGAACTGGCCAAGCAATACGCCGCCCTGTGCGACGTGTTCGTGATGGACGCTTTCGGCACCGCTCACCGCGCCGAGGGCTCGACCCATGGCGTGGCCAAATTCGCCAAAGTCGCCGCTGCTGGCCCGTTGCTCGCCGCCGAACTGGACGCACTGGGCAAGGCCCTGGGCTCCCCGGCCCAGCCAATGGCCGCCATTGTTGCCGGCTCCAAAGTGTCGACCAAACTCGACGTGCTCAACAGCCTGAGCCAGATCTGCAACCAGCTGATCGTTGGTGGCGGCATCGCCAACACCTTCCTGGCCGCTGCCGGTCACCCGGTTGGCAAATCGCTGTACGAGCCGGACCTGCTGGACACTGCCCGTGAAATCGCGGCGAAAGTCAGCGTGCCATTGCCAGTGGACGTGGTGGTCGCCAAGGAATTCGCTGAAAGCGCGACCGCGACTGTCAAGCTGATCGCCGACGTGGCTGCAGACGACATGATCCTGGACATCGGCCCACAGACCGCGGCGAATTTCGCCGAGCTGCTGAAGTCGTCCAAGACCATCCTGTGGAACGGCCCGGTGGGCGTGTTCGAATTCGACCAGTTCGGTAACGGCACCAAAGTGCTGGCCCAGGCCATCGCGGAAAGCTCGGCGTTCTCCATTGCCGGCGGTGGCGACACTCTGGCGGCCATCGATAAATATGGCGTAGCCGAGCAAATCTCCTACATTTCTACCGGCGGCGGCGCGTTCCTCGAATTCGTCGAAGGCAAAGTGCTGCCGGCCGTTGAAGTCCTGGAAAGCCGGGCCAAGGCCTGAGGCCGCTCATTTGACCAGGCAAAGGAGTGTTCAGATGGTCAGGACATTAATGCTGTTGATCGCCGCGGGTATGCTGGCGGCTTGCGGGAGTAACCCGAAAGCCACGCCGGAACCCGCGCCATCCGCGTCGGATAAAGGCTGCTACCAGGCTGACTGGCAAGCGGAAACCAACCCGGTGATCAACAAGCGGTCCGGGCCCGATGGCCTGGACAAATACGAGACGCAGACCCCGACCAAGGAACATGGCTGCCCTTGACGGGTCTGACTCTTTACTCAGGGCTGGCGGCATGCGCCGTCGGTCGAGGAACACGGATGAAACGCTTTATTGCCGTTGCGGCACTGGCATTGCTGGCAGGTTGCGCCAATTTGAACCTGTTCAACACTGCCAAGCCAGCGGACAGCTGGACCACCTGGACCTGCGACAGCCAGGCCAAAGTGCTCTGGCGCTACACTGATGTGAGCCGCAAGGAAGTCGATGTTCGCCTGGGCGGCGCCGATCAGGTCTACCGCCTGAAGCTTGAGCCGGGCGCTGAAGGTTCGCTGTATAGCAACGACATGCTGGCGTTTCACATAAAGGGTGAGGAAGGCCTGGTGTACTGGGTCGCCACCAATGATTTGATTGGTCGCGGTTGTAAAGCGCAGTAACAACGCCGATCGCAGGACTATTGTTGTGGCGAGGGAGCTTGCTCCCGCTGGAGCGCGAAGCGGTCCCAAAGCCAGCCGATTTGGTGTTTCAGAAGGACCGAGTCGACGGGTTTACGACTGCTTCGCAGCCGAACGCGAGCAAGCTCGCTCGCCACAGGTTCTTCGTTACGCACAGGTTTTTGTTGTACCGAATTCGCAGCCCGGGCCAACCCCCGATCTGCAATAACTTGAATAGCCGCCGCCGCTACGGCAGGCTGGCACGATTAACGACCCTCAACCGGGAGAGACACACACAATGGCACTTATCAGCATGCGCCAGATGCTGGACCACGCAGCCGAGTTCGGCTACGGCGTTCCAGCCTTCAACGTCAACAACCTTGAGCAGATGCGCGCCATTATGGAAGCCGCTGACAAGACTGACTCCCCGGTGATCGTCCAGGCTTCGGCCGGTGCTCGCAAATACGCTGGCGCCCCGTTCCTGCGTCACCTGATCCTGGCGGCCATCGAAGAGTTCCCGCACATCCCGGTGTGCATGCACCAGGACCACGGCACCAGCCCTGACGTCTGCCAGCGTTCCATTCAACTGGGCTTCAGCTCGGTGATGATGGACGGTTCCCTGGGCGAAGACGGCAAGACCCCGACCGACTACGACTACAACGTTCGCGTTACCCAACAAACCGTGGCCATGGCTCACGCCTGCGGCGTATCGGTGGAAGGCGAGCTGGGCTGCCTGGGTTCGCTGGAAACCGGCATGGCCGGTGAAGAAGATGGCATCGGCGCCGAAGGCGTTCTGGATCACAGCCAAATGCTGACCGACCCGGAAGAAGCCGCGGACTTCGTCAAGAAGACCCAGGTCGACGCCCTGGCCATCGCCATCGGCACCAGCCACGGCGCCTACAAGTTCACCAAGCCACCTACCGGCGACGTGCTGGCCATCGACCGCATCAAGGAAATCCACAAACGCATCCCGAACACCCACCTGGTGATGCACGGTTCGTCTTCGGTTCCGCAAGAGTGGCTGGCGATCATCAACCAGTACGGCGGCGACATCAAAGAAACCTACGGCGTACCGGTTGAAGAAATCGTCGAAGGCATCAAGCACGGCGTGCGCAAGGTCAACATCGACACCGACCTGCGTTTGGCGTCCACCGGTGCGATGCGTCGCCTGATGGCCACCAACCCGAGCGAGTTTGATCCGCGTAAGTTCTTCGGCGCGACTGTGACTGCGATGCGTGACGTGTGTATTGCGCGTTATGAGCAGTTTGGTACTGCCGGTAATGCTTCGAAGATCAAGCCGATTTCGTTGGAAGCGATGTTCCAGCGTTACCTGAAAGGCGAGTTGAACGCCAAGGTTAACTAAGCCTTAGAGTTTGACCCGTGTTGTGAAGAACCCGCCGAGAGGCGGGTTTTTTCTGGGCGGGGATTTTTGCGCGCAATAACTACCCAAAAGTCAGAGAAAATGGCGCTGCCGCTTGCTCAATGGCACTGACCACATGAGGCGCCTGTTCCCGATACTCAGGATAGCGTTCAAGTACTGCTTCAACCGAGGCAAGCAATTGCTGAATGCGCTCCTGAGGTCGCTCGATCTCACAGGTGTGCGCAAACTCAAGCAGTCCTTGCCGCGAGGCAAACATTGACTTGTTGCCCGCCAGATCCAAAGCCAAAACATCTTCCGGAATATAGGCCGTGGTGTTAACGATGTCGTAGGCCGGCGCCAGGCGTGCATCGCGTTGCGTAGGATCGGAATAGAGCAATCCGAAGTTTTTCAAATGAGCGTCGCCATTCCCGACAATACAGCTCAGGGCAACGCTATCGAAGAGTTGATCAAGGGAGGTGCGTAAATGTTTAGTCGGGCAGAACACGCGAATAGCCTTGGCGATTGCCGCATAACTTTTGCTGTACTTCTGGTTAGCCGATAGCCCCATCAACACCGCCATGTCTTCAAATCCAATTGGGTTGAGCTGGTCGTCGCGATCAAAGCGACGCATGACAAACAGCTTGGCATTATCGGAAAGGTAAAACGGCGGAACGGGAATACCGGCCTCCTTCGCAATGGACATGCAAAGGAACTCGTTGATTGCCAGACCGGGAAATTCGTCTCGGCCACTTTTGATAATCAGGTCCGAGGTTTTCGATGTCACCCGTGGCAATCCGGTTTCCAGGCGTTCCGGTACCAACACTTTGGGTTGAACGCCGGAAATGCCGGCACGCAGGATGTAGCGATCAAGAATGTCAGCGAAGATATCTTCCGTGCCGTCCCATGTCAGAATCTCTTCGAGTTTCTCCCCCGGAAATTGTTGCTCCTCCAGCAAGGCGTCAACCGTTTCAGACCGCACTTGCACCCTGCCAATGGGCGAAGTGCTGCCGGAAAGCGCCAGCAAAAGCATCGGATCGACATTCACAGTCTTGGCCAATCGATTGCGCAGTTGCTCCAATACATAGCCTTCCGGCAGATTCATCTGAAAAACAGGATGGAGTTCGCGCCGACGAAACTCGTCATGCCTTACTGGCATCGACAAGCTGATAGCCATTTCTCGCGATGCATCTTCGTGATAACGGAATGTGAAGTCTTCGGCATCGCTGAAAAGCCTGCCGCTACGCCCCTCGGGCGTGCTGACTTTGAGAGAGGACATTTTCATTCGAATAAATCCCCAAGCTCTTCAAGGGTCGGCATAGCAGCTGGAACGACAGCAAGCTCACAATCCAGAGCGCCAAGGACGCGCGCATAGGCGATCATGCCGACAGACAGAGTACCTTTCTCTACTGCGATGACTTTGTATCGTGTCAGCCCCGCGAGGTCGGCAAGCTGTGCTTGCGTCAGACCGCGATTTATACGTTTTTCGCGTATTTGGTTGCCAAGACGGCTGATCAACAGAAAATAATCCATGTTCCGCTTCCGTAACATTTATAGCTAAATGTAGCGTATACGCAACATTTTATCTACGTCGTATTTAAGTCCACGGCCATCGGCGACACAGGGATCGAGGTTAACTAAGCCCGAGCGTTAAGCTGCGTTGATAAGAAACCCGCCGAGAGGCGGGTTTTTTATTGGAAGAAAGTTTGCTCGCCTTGCACCAACCGAGCCGCGATTACTCCTTCGGTTCGACGTGATCCAGCGCCTGATTCACCGCCAGTTCACCGAGCATGACCACTTGGGCAATGCCCAGCAGGGTCTTGCGATGTGAGGTTTCCAGCAGCGCGGCGAAATTATTGAGCATGAGGGTGGCCGAGCCGAGTGTTTCGCTGGCGTTGGCCAGCAGGGCTTCGGTGTTGTACTTCGGATTGGCGAGGTACATGGGCTCGGGTTCGTGGGTGGTGGCCATGATTTTGGCGGCCGGGTTGAGGTAGTGGTCGAGGGCGCGCTCGGCGGCTTCGTGGAGTTTTTTTGAATCGAGGGATTCGTAGGGGGATGCCGGGTCTGTGACCGGCGGATGCGGCGTTGATTTAGTCATTTGCTCGAAACCTGATTGGAGTGCCCCTCTCTGGCTACTAATCAAAGTGGAGGCAACTGTACGCAGGTTAGTAGACCGGGGTTTCGAGCAAGCCGGCGCACCCGAAGGTGCCCTGCGCACAGTTACCATCAAGCGCAGGAATCGAAATCCCTGACTGACAGATGCTTGTGCACCAAGCTCGAAACCACGGGCTACTAAACCCGATCACTGCGAATCAGTGACACGAATCAAGTTACCGATGGCCTCCCAGACGCACAAGCCGGCGGATTCTGGCGTACCCGTAGGCAGTGACGCAAGCCGATGTAGGCCTCATGAAGTAACGCTGCGTGTCTTTAAACGTTGGCGTTTAAGTGGGGGCTGATGCCGGTCAGTGAAGAGATGGAGTTGGACATAAAGAACCTGTGGCGAGGGAGCTTGCTCCCGCTGGGCCGCGAAGCGGCCCCCAAAAAGAGGGTCTGCTGCGCAGCCCAACGGGAGCAAGCTCCCTCGCCACAAAGGG